>CAYNDW010000464.1:0-5587 GCA_964395375.1 uncultured Cytophagia bacterium | reverse complement strand
TAAAAAGTTTCCTGCTGAATAACATACTGTGAAGGCGTGCAAGTTAAACGACCACCGGCCGTGTTCCGATTGTGTCTGCATAAAATATGTTTCCTCGGGCTTCATAAACAATCCGAAGCTCTCGTAAGATACGCTCTCGCCAATAAGGGCTGATCGCCGCCTTAGTCAGCAAATCCACTTTTCTGCTTAACACGCTTTCAAGTTGTTGTTCCAATGCAATCAAGCTTAAAAGGCTTTTCGGCTTGGAAAACTCCACCAACAAATCAATGTCGCTCTGCTCGTGCGCTTCGCCTCTTGCTGTCGAGCCGAAGACGCCAAGTTGGGCAACGTCGTTTTGGCGGCAGATTTCGATGAATCTTTTATCATCAAAAGGAAGTGCGGTCATGGCTCAATAATCTCCAAATCGCGACATATCTTTCGCGCCAAGAAATCATCAATCTCACGATGTCGAGGAACCGCGGAACTCTTCTTTACGGCGCGATTGACAAATATTGAGTGATTTCCACCTTCACGCAATAATTCACAGCCGTGCCTTTCCAGGTGGCGAATAAGATCGCGACGTTTCACGCGATTGCAACCAAGAAGGGTTCGCGAATCACTTCTTGCCCAATAAGAGATTCTTCCGCAAGCGTACGATTAGCTTCCAATACCATTGTAATCGCTTCACTCAAATTCTCACGCGTTTCCTTCAAGGTTTTACCTTGGGTGTTGGCGCCGGGCAACTCTGCAACGAATCCGATATAGCCCTTGGCCACTTTGCGAAAGACGGCCGTAAAGTAAACGCGGCCATTACTATCCTCGGTGGCGACTTTCTTTTTTGTGGAGCGTCTTTTTTCCATATAAAATCTTTTTCTGATGAAAACCACGCCTCACTGTTTGAAACTTTGAAAAACTTGACTGCTTAAATCGCTTGCTTCACCTTTTCCCAATCTTCCAAGAACTTGCGCAGACCAATGTCCGTGAGCGGATGATCGAACATTTGATCGAAGACTTTTGCCGGCAAGGTCGAAATATCCGCGCCCGCGAGCGCTGCTTCCACGACATGCACCGGGCTGCGCAAGCTCGCGGCGAGCACTTCCGTTTCAAATTCATAATTGTCGAAGATGGCCACGATCTGGCGCAGGAGGTCCATACCGACCTGCGCGATGTCGTCCAATCGGCCGAGAAACGGACTGACATAAGAGGCGCCGGCTTTGGCCGCGAGCAAGGCTTGCGTGGGGCTGAAAATCAAAGTCACATTGGTGGGAATTTTCTTGCTCGCTAATTCTTTCACCGCGACGAGACCGGCGCGCGTCATCGGAATTTTGACCACGATGTTCGGATGAATCTTGGCGAGTTCGTAGCCTTCTTTGAGCATGCCTTCGGTGTCGGTCGAAACCACTTCGGCATTAACCGGGCCGGGCACGACTTCGCAAATGCTGCGCATGAGGTCTTTGAATGCCCCCTTCTCGCGCGAAACCAAGGTGGGGTTCGTGGTCACGCCGTCGAGCAAGCCCATGGCCGAAATCTTTTTGATCTCCCCGATGTTTGCCGTGTCGAGAAACAGCTTCATAAAACCTCCGTTGAGTTTTTTCTCTTGTGGCGTGTCATTCAGCAGGAATCTTTTTCCTCACTTGGCTCACTTCCCAGTGCTTAAAAAGATTCCTGCTGAATGACACGTAATCGATAGTGTTGCTAATTCAGCTTACTCTTCTGCTTCCGCCAACGCCGCCTCCGCGAAACGCGCTTTGCGGCGCGGAGCGATATGATCGGGCGCGTAAAAAACTTTTTCGAGAAAGAGCCCATGCGGCTTGGCAGTCGCACCGGCGTCGACGCGATTTTGTTGCGCGAGAATTTTGGCGATGTCCTCGGGCGGCATTTTGCCGCGACCGACTTGCAACAGCGAGCCGACGATGACGCGCACCATGCTGCGCAGAAAACGATTCGCGCGAATGCGCATGACAATCTTATCGCCGTGGTCTTCCCACGCGAGCTCTTCTACAAAACTAAGATAGTGCGGATCTTCCGTCGCGCCGCTGCAAAACGCGCGAAAGTTGTGCTCGCCCAGCAAGTGTTGCGACGCCTGTTTGACAAGCTCGAGATCGAGCGGGAACTTGCTAAAGAATGCGTAGCCGCGGCCCACGGCAACGGGATAGCGGCTGATCACATAACAATATTGCCGGCTCAAAGCATCGTAGCGCGCGTGAAATTCGAGCGGCACCGGCTCGACGCGTTTGACCACGACATCGTGCGACAAGATGCCGTTCAAAGAACGCGGGATCGTATTCGGATCGACTGCGACATGCGTTTTGAAGTTGCAAATTTGCCCCAGCGCATGCACACCCGCATCCGTGCGTCCCGCGACGTTGACGTGAACTTTTTCGCGCAATAAAACTTCCAAGGCGCGCTCGACCTCGCCTTGCACGGTGCGCAGCCTGGGTTGATATTGCCAGCCGTAAAACTTGCTGCCGTCATATTCCAAAGTGAGCTTGAGGTTGAGCATGGTGTTGAGCACTTCGAAGTAACTAATTGCCGGACTTTCGGGTACTAGCTACTTTGCATCGCATTAGCCGTGTCTATTTTTGCCGATCTTTTTCGATGGAGGAGCAATTTTAGTCTGTGAGTACTTTTTGTCAACAGGTATCTTCAGCAACTCTATCTTATACCCGAAACCTCTCAGAGTCTTTGCAGCGTTATTTAAATTAACCCTGGAAAAGAAAGGCAGATGAAGTTCGGAGCCTTCCGTGTCACTGATTATTCCAAACACAATTGTAAATTCTGATTCTTTAGGTCTCTGGTTCACGTCTATTAATTCTTGAAAAGGAGAAGGTAATTTTGCGACAACTTTTTGTCGGAACTCACGATCTATTTGTAACAAACGTCCTGACACGAAGCCCTGAGCAAACAAGTGACTAAAAACACTTGATTGTCCATATCTCTTGATATGAATTATTTCTTTGCGACTGGAGAATAGATCACAAAATTCAACTTGCCCATGTGAACCTCCATGAGAGATTTTGTTTTTGTTATCCATAAGGCAGAATTTTTCCGGCTGGCTTTCTGCCGCTTTCTTATTATAGTCGCCTTCATCCTTTGCCATATATTCTGGCATCCTTAAAGAAGAGATAGCTATTTGTCTAAATTGCTCGTTCGTGCTGAACTCAAATTGCGTATTGATGTTGAACCATTTACCTCCGCTCAAAATATATTTGCGCTCATTATGATCAATTTCGGCATAAATACATTTGTAGATTTTCCAATCCTTGAATACCGGCTTGTGGTCCGCGTCGGCGCAACCGACTTTTCTGGCATGCAAAAGCTCTAAAGTTATTTCGTTTCGGTTCGATACTGTATCAAGAAACCCCTTCAAGTTTATATCTGGGTGTATTATTTTCCCTCCGGAACTATAAATAAAACCCTTTACATGATCCCATTGAATAATCTCTGGAACGGATAGCCAGACATCCAGAGATGTCGGATTGTGCAATTTTTCAATTAGCAATGAGTCGAGTTCATTGAGCAATGATGAAGGTTTTCTTATTTCAGTTATGTTTTTTACCCAAGGGTAATCGACTTCATAGGAAGTGTCCTCGAATTTCGTTTTACAACACATTAGCAGGGCAGGCAGGTCAGCTAAATCAACTTTAATATCGATTGACAAAGATTCAGCTCCTGTCAACCGGTTGCCTAAAATCGGATCTTGGGGTGTTCCTACTATTGCACGCAGAATATCTTGCTCTACATCAAGTCCGAACTGATCTGCACTTGTTTCTCTGACTGCTTGAATTCTGGAGTGGCTTTGTATTGTATCAAATGTCTGTTTGTCTACACATCTAAAGCTATTCCTTTCAACAGAGTTTAGGGCAACAAACAACCCAAATCTTTCTTCGCAACAATCATCATTTATAAGGAATCTCCCTCCTTGCCCAAAGGGCAAAACAAAATATCGGCCAGATACTTTAACCAGAAAAGCAGCCGATATAGATGGTATTTTATATATTTCGCGAGCATCTACTTGCGCTGAAAAAAGATGAAACCACCTCGGATATTTTTCAGGTGTCTTCTTGATGTATAATTCTCCATTGAGGTGTCCTACTATGGACACCTCAATGGGGCCAGAACATTTATTCTTATTGATAATTTCATCTGAATTGGAAACTGTCTCTTTGACCAAAAAAATGTTCAGATGGATAGATGGCTTTTCATCCTTCATTACAGTACACCCACACAAAGTTTAACTTCCTGTTAGGTACTCTCAGTCCAAATTCAAATGACTTTTATTGTAAGACCAAACTCATCATCATCGCCGCGCTCATTCCTGCTAGTGCCAGCCAATCGATCCTTTCAAACTTCATCTCGCGCAACGACACGCGCCCTTCGCCGCCGTGATAGCACCGCGCTTCCATTGCGACCGCCAATTCATCGGCGCGATTGAAGGTGGCGACGAAGAGCGGCACCAGCATGGGCACGAGCGCATGCACGCGCTGCAAAATGCCGCCGTTGAAATTCGCGCCGCGCGAAATTTGCGCGCATTGAATGCGTTGCGCCTCTGCGATAATCGTAGGCACAAAACGCAGCGCGAGCGCGGTCATCAAAGCAAGCTCATGCACGGGCACGCGGAAACGCCGCAAAAATCCGAACATGCGTTCCAAGGCTTCCGTCAAGTCCAAGGGGATGGTTGTGAACGAAAGCAACGCGGCGACGAGCACCAGCAAGGCAAGGCGCAGGGCATATTTGCAGCCCGTGATTACGCCCGGCCATGAAATGGAAATGCCCCACAAGTGCAAATGAGGGGCAGTAGCATCGCTAAATCCGTGCAGGAGTACCGTCAAACCGAATAACCACAAGAAGGCGCGCAAATTATTGACAAAAATTTTCGGAGGGAGGTGCGTTGATGCAATGGTCGCGCTCAAGATGATGGTCCACCAACCGAGTACGCTCCACGCCTCTGTGAGCATCAACACAAACATAAGCGCCATCGTGAAGCTTAGCTTGAGACGTGGATCGAGACGATGCAACCACGAGGACCCGGCGAAATATTTACCAAGAGTGAGGTTTTGCCAAAGGCGCATAACGTTTAAATTTTTGTGGAGCAATATAGAAATTCTTCACCGAAATACAAACAAATTTTCCCTTGACTTTGGCGGCATCCCATGATATTATTTTGCAAGCATTAAACACGGCCCAACGCCGCACTCGAACTTTCCACAGACAGGAAAAGCTGTGGGCACATTGGCAAGCTGCTCAAGTTTTTCTACTCGTCCCGCCCCTCGTTTCGCCTCGCCTTAACCCGCAAGCTTGCTAAAACGGATCGAGAGGAATCTGCGACAAAACGGCAAAAGCAGGGTGCAATTCGGGGATCGCATGATTCAGGATGCTATGGCGCATATTGCTAGCGTACAATCAACCTGTTCATAAATCCGTTTCTAAAAGTGCAACCCAATCACGGAGGGTTTCTACATGGTAGACGCGAAAGCGATCACCGAGAAGTTCAAGCCGTTTATTCCTGATGATAAAATCATCCCGGAGTTTACGGTCAAATCTATCGTCATGGGCGCGTTCTTCGGCATCATCTTCGGCGCGGCCACGGTTTATCTCGCTTTCGAGC
>CAYNDW010000463.1:0-5588 GCA_964395375.1 uncultured Cytophagia bacterium | reverse complement strand
CGGCGCCCCAGGTACTCGGCGTGAGCCCCGGGAATGCCCTGACCGGCGTGCCGAAGATTTTCCAAGCGCCGTCAGCCAACGTCGGTCAGGAAATCGCCATCGGGTTTGCAGGCGCGGATACGGGTCTGCGCCTGGTCGTGCCTGTCGCCGACCAGAGCGGGAATCCGGGCACTGTCCAGATTGCGCCGACGCGCTTGGATAGCACCACCGGGCAGGCGTTCTTTGTCGTGCCACTCGATGCGCTCACAGGCGATATTGATACCACGCATGTCGGACAGTTCAATTATTCAACGTTCCCCAAGTGGAATGTGACGAGGGGAACGGTGGATTTGATCGGCTTGCCGCTCGGAGGCAGCGCGTTCAACGACGTCGTGCCGGGCAACGGGCTTTATGTAGACCTGGACGGGACCACCTCGCAGTCCGGAAGAATTGAGACAAAGACAACGTTCAGCTTGGCCCCCGGCGAGTATGAGCTGCGGTTCGACCTGGCGCCCTCAGAAGGCGGGCCGAGCCCGAGCAATACGGTAGCGGTATCGCTGGGCTCCGCCTTCACGGAAACCTTCACTCGCAATAATAACGGGAATCAAACGTTTGAATCGATCGTTCGAAATATCATCGTTGCGGCAGACACGACGGGCAAGTTGGTCTTCGAACAAACGAATGCCGGCGACAACTCCGGTCTCTACTTGGATGATGTCACATTGAAGAATCTTTCCACCGGCCAAGTCCTCTTTCAGGACAACTTTGAATTCAATTTGGTCGATGGCGCGATTCCGTTGCAGATCGTGCCGGTGGTGAGTGGGGCAGATCTGACGAGTGTCAACAGTACGACAGCCAATGTCACTTTGAGCGGCAGTGGATTTATTGAGGGCAACGGCACCCAGTATCAGTTCGGCACGGTGGCGATTGCTGACTTCAGCCCTGCCACAGGCCCCGATTCCTTTTCGAACAATACACGCGCGAACCTGACGACAGCCTACAGTGACGACTTGTTCGGGGCGGTAACAGTGACGACGGCGGGAGGTACGAGCGCGCCGTTCAGCGTGGGCTTCACGCAGGTGGTGAGCACGGCCTTGAGCGGGACGGCGGCGGACGCGGGGCAAGCGTCGGCGAATGCGGGGCAGGCGGTGACGCTGGTGGGGACGGGGTTGACGACGAGCACGGACGTGCTGCTGCGGTGGACCGACATCAACGGGACGCTGCAGGTGATCCAGCGGAGTCCGAGCACGGCGGCGGTGGATGGGACGAGCGCCACGCTGCTGCTGCCGAGGGACGTTAACGGGGCCTTCAATCTCCAAGTCTTCGGCTCGGCGAGCCAGCCGCTGCTGCAGATCGTGCCCACGCTCACGAGTTTCGATATCCAGAGCCCTACCATTTTGTTCGGCTCCGGCTTTGTCGAAGGCGGCGGCACCTACAGTTTCGCTGGCGCCACGCTGACCGACACGCCGGCTGACATTAACAGCACCATCGACGTCTACTACAACACCGACTTTACGGCCCAGAACGGCAGCGTCCACGTGCACCGCACCGCGCTGCCCGAACACGGGCTGGGCACCGTGACCGTGACGACGGCGGGGGGCACCAGCGCCGCGCTGGCGCTGAACACCGTCCGGATCGACATCATCGGCACCAGCCCGGGCGACGTGGCGGTGGATGCGGCGGGCCACCTGTGGGTGAGCGACCAGAGCAATCCCGGCCACCTGTTGCGCATCGACCCGGCTACCGGGCAGGCGGTGCAGACGCTCACGCTGACGAACGACTTCGGCACGCCCTATACGGTCAACCACGCCGGATTACAGATTCTCTCCAGCGCGATGACGCTGGGAGCCACGAGCGTGCCCGCGGGCAGCCTGCTGGTGTTCAACGGCAATCCCAGTCCTGATCGGGTCATCGCGGTCAATCCCACCACGGGCGCAGTGCTCGCGAGCCTGGTGCTGGACAGCAACTATGATCTGACCGGCGGCGCCTTCGATGCGGGTTCCAACCGCATCTTTCTGACCGCGAACAACACCGGGGTGGGCACCAGCATCGTGGCCCTCGATCCGGCCACGGGCGCCCAGACCGGGGTGACGATCGCGCCGTTCAACATCCAGACCTGGAGCGGGCTGGCGATCCAGCCGAGCACCGGCCATCTGTGGCTGGGGTCCGCCAACGGCGGGCCGCAGGTCGTGGAGTATCAGGTGTCTGCGGGCGGGGCGCTGACCGAGCTGCGCCGCGTCGATCTCACCGGCCAGGGCGTCACTCAGAACGAGATCTCGGGGCTCTCCTTCGCCCCCGACGGCGCCCTGTGGGTCGCCTCTACTCAGGGGGAACTCTACAAGGTCAACGTCGACGTCGACTTGGCCGCCGTGCCGACGGCCACGCTCAGCCAGGTGTTCGCGCTGGCGGGCACCGGCACGCCGGCCAACGGGGGCCAGGCCTCGGCCAACGCCGCGCAGGTGATCGAGCTGGCCGGCGCCAACTTCGGCGCAGGCACGCGCGTGCTGTTCACGATTCGTGATAGTGCGGGCAACACCGACGTGGTGGCGCAGACCCCGCTGGTCATCAACGCCACCGGCACCCGCCTGCAAGTGCAGGTGCCCGACCTGGCCACCACCGCGGACATCCGCGTGGTCAACCAGGGCGCGCGCAACCTGGGCTTTGGCGGCAGCACCGACGCGGTGTACCGCACCGTTACCGTCAGCTTCGTGGCCGGCGGCGCCACCGCGACGGTCGCGTTCGGCGACGGCGGGCTGCAGAGCCTGGCTGACGAGAGCTGGGGCCTGGACAACGTCGTGGTGCGCCAGGACGTGACGACCGTCTTCAGTGACACCTTCGAGAGCGGCGCCGCCAACGCGGCGTGGAGCGACCCAACGGTCGAGGCCAGCGATCTGGCGACCTTCAGCCACTTCAGCGGGCGGTTCGGCAACAGCGGCCAGCGTCTGAACCTGTCGGGCCTGACGGCGGGACAGACCTACACGGTGAGTTTCGATCTGCTGGTGCTCGATAGCTGGGAGGGCAACAACACCAGCAACGGCCCGGACCTGATCGACGTCAGCGTGGATGGCGTGAGTAAGCTGCGCGAGACATTGTCGAATGTCGGCGACCCCAACAGCGCGCAGACCTTCCGCGCCAGCGCCGGCATCCGGCTGCAGATCGTGCCCACGCTGAGCGGCATCGAGAACGGCCGACCGGGCGAGGACGGCCAGTTCAGCCTGCGCGGCTCGGGCTTCATGGAAGGCGCTTCCACCATCACCATCGGCGGCGTCGTGTTGCCAGACAGCGCCACCAACCTCACCCCGTTCGACGTGACCGGCGTGCGCAACGACACCATGACCGTGGTCGCCCCGCGCACACTGGACGGTCCGATCCGCCTCACCACCGAGGGCGGCTTCGCGCAGATTCCCAACACCCCGGCGCCGCAGCCCACCAGCGTCTTTACCGGCATGGTGGCGACCGCCAACGCGGGCGTTCCGGCCAACGCCGGCCTGCCCAGCGCCGTCACTGGCCAGACCATCGTGCTGCAAGGCCAGGGCTTCACCAACAGCACGCTGGTGCAGTTCCAGGGGATCGACGACAGCGGCATCGCCGGCACGCTCACGCGCACCGGCAGTGCAGGGGGAGGCGGCACCACGCTCAGCGTGGTCGTGCCCGCGCTGGCGCGCACCGGCGCCGTCACGGTGCTGGGTAGCGGCACGAGCGTGAACCTACAGATTGTGCCCACCCTCAGGGCCGTGGGCGGTAGCATTGTCACAGGCAATACCCTCGTCCTGGAGGGCACAGGGCTCACGGCCACCAATCTCACCATTGCCATCGACGGACAGCTGGTGACCAATTTCTCCGTACGCACCATCGTCGACGGCACCAACAGCGTGGATCAGCAGCTGGTGACGCTCACGGTGCCCACGGGCGTGAATGCGGGGGTGGTCACCGTGATCACGGTCGGTGGGCAGGCGCAACTGCGCAGCGGCGTGGCGATTACCGCCAACGCGCCGCTCACGCCGGCGGCGGATGTCGGCGACACCCTCACCGGTGCCACCGACCTGGGCTTGGGCATTGACCGGCGCCAGGTGGTCAGCTCCGTGATCGGTACCGGCACCGGCACCAGCACCGACGTGGACCTGTATCGCCTCGACGTGACCGGCGACGACACGCTCACCATCGCGATGACCGGCTCGGCCATCACGACGCGCATGCGCGTGTTCGATGCCGCGGGCACGCAGCTGGCCACAGCCAACATGGCCAGTGCCACCGCGGCGGTGAACTTCGTCGCGCCCAGCACCGGCACCTACTACATCGGCATCAGCGCCTCGGGCAATACCGCCTACAACCCGGCCGTGGCCGGCAGCGGCGTCGCGAGCACCGCCGGCACCTACCAGCTCAACGTCGATCGCCTGGGTGCGGGCTCCACGCGGCTGAGCGGCCTCACCGCCAGCGCGGCCAGCGGCACGGCGGCCCAGGTCGCACTGGCCTCGGCCAACACCGGTCAGACCATCGTGCTGTCCGGCGTCGGCCTGTTGGCCAGCGACCGGGTGGTGTTCACGACATTGGATGACAGCGGGAACCTGGCGGAGACCACCGTCACGCCCATCGTGGACCTCGTTAACCAGACCCTCACGGTGGTGGTGCCCGGCACCGCCACCACCGGCCATGTGCGATTGGAGCGCGACCAGGCCGGCCTACTGGTGCAGATTGTGCCAACGCTCACGGACGTGACGATGGGCGCCGGTGGCGGCTTCGTGGGTGCCAACCTGCAACTCTCGGGCAGCGGGTTTGCCGAGGGTGCGATGAGTGTGCAGTTGGGCGGCCAGACGATCACCGACATGGGCCGTTCCGCGGGGCTGGACAGTTTCAGCAGCGCCACGCGGGTGAACCTAACGGTGCCCGCCGGGGCGGCCACCGGCCCGGTGCGCGTGACCACCGTGGGCGGCACGAGCGCGGCCTTCGGGATCTCCCTCACCAGCATTACAAGCAGCCTGGGCAGCGGCACGCCGGCCAACGGCGGGGTAGCCGCGGCCAACGCAGGCCAGGGCATTACGCTGAACGGCAGCGGGCTGGACTCGACCACCGACGTGGTCTTCCAGATCACCGATGCTGCCGGCACCGTCGGTGACATCATCGTGCGCGCCACCGCGGTCAACGCACCCGGCACGCAGCTGCAGGTGGCCGTGCCAATCAACGCCATCAGCGGCGTCGTGCGCGTGGTCGGCTCCTCCGATGCGATTGGGCTGCAGATCCTGCCCACCATCACCGACGTGCAGGTGGAGTCTGTGGCCGCCGACGGCAGCACCGCCACGCTGCTAATCGCGGGGACCGGCTTCGTGGAGGGCAACAACAGCGAGTACCGCGTTGGGTCGCTTACGCTCATCGATGCGGGCACGGGTACCGGTGCGGATGTCCTCGGGCGCAGCGATGCGACGCTGGGCTTTATCGCCAACGGCTTCGTGCGTGTCACGGTGCCGGTGAGCAACGGCGTGTTCGGCGCGATCAGCATCAAGACGGCCGGCGGCGTGAGCGCGAGCTACACCACGAGCCTGGCCGCGATCAGCGCGGTGGCCTTGAGCGGGACGGCGGCGGACGCGGGGCAAGCGTCGGCGAATGCGGGGCAG
>CAYNDW010000462.1:0-5590 GCA_964395375.1 uncultured Cytophagia bacterium | reverse complement strand
CGTATGGAGCAGCGGTTCGTCGTAGCCGGTCTGGAACTTATCGGCGCAGATCAAGAAGCGGTAGGGATCTTCTTGTATCTTGTCCGTGATCTGGCTTGAGGGGAAGCCGTTGAGCGAGGCTTCGGTGACCTTCGCGCCGCCATATTCGTGTTCGCCTGAGAAGGCGACGATGGCCTGATGTGGACTCTTGCGCTCCTTCAGGTAATCGCGAAATGCATGGAAGTACTGAATAGCGCGCTCGATCCCGCTCGTCACCACCATTGCCCGTGCCTGTCCGCCGATCTTGTTGAGAGCCAGTACCTGCTCATGAAAATGATCCACCATGATCTCAGCCTTTAGGCGGATAGCATGGTCGTGGCTCTCAACGTAGCGACGCAGCTTCTTCTTCGCACGCTTCGTATCGAACTCTGGGTCGCTTTCTACCTTCTTTACGAGCTTGTAGTAGCTCTCAACCGGCGTGTAATGCTTGAGCACGTCCAGGATGAAGCCTTCTTGGATTGCCTGCTTCATCGTATAACTGTGAAAGGGTCGGTGTTTGGTCTTCCCGCCTTCCTCGTACGGCTCCCCAAAGATCTCCAACGTCTTGTTTTTCGGCGTGGCGGTGAAAGCAAAATAGCTCGCGTTCGGCAGAAGCTTCTTGGCCTCCATAATCCGGTTAATCTTGTCCTCAGTGGTTTCGTCGTCCTCCTCAGTTCCTGCGGTCGAAAGAGCCATACTGAGCGCCGCCGAGGTCTTACCACCCTGGCTCGAGTGGGCCTCGTCGATGATGATTGCGAATCGTCGTCCACGCTGTTCGTTGCCGATCTCCTCCAGGATGAATGGAAACTTTTACACCGTGGAAATGATGATCTTCTTGCCGCTCTCGATGAATTTCTTGAGATCGCCGGAATGTTCCGCATGGCCGACAGTGGCACCCACCTGCGTGAATTGCTTGATGGTGTCGCGGATTTGTTTATCGAGGATCTTTCGGTCGGTCACGACGATGATCGAGTCGAACACCGGCGAGTCGTCTTTGCGTAATCCGATGAGTTGATGGCCGAGCCAGGCGATCGAGTTCGATTTCCCGCTGCCCGCCGAATGCTGGATAAGATAGCGCAGGCCCGCGCCATGCTGACGCGCGTCCGCTAGGAGCTTTCGCACAACATCGAGTTGATGGTAGCGTGGCCAAATCTGCACGGCCTTCTTCCTGCCGGTCTTCTCATTCTTCTCTTCGACCACCTGAGCGTAGTTCTCAATGATGTCGGTCAGACCCTCGGGAGTAAGAAAACGCTTCCACAGATAGTCGGTCTTGATCCCGTTCGGGTTCGGCGGGTTGCCTGCTCCGTCGTTCCAACCTTGATTGAAGGGAAGGAACCACGAGCTTTTTCCCTTCAGATGAGTGCAGAACCGTACCTCGTGATCGTCCACGGCGAAATGCACGACGCAGCGCCCGAATTCGAACAGCTTCTCTCGTGGGTCACGGTCGCGCTTGTATTGCTCCACCGCATCCTCGACGGTCTGTTTGGTCAGACTGTTCTTAAGCTCAAAGGTCGCGATCGGCAAGCCGTTGATGAAGAGACCGAGGTCTAAGGCGCGCTGTGTTTCATCGCGGCTGTAGCGGAGTTGCCGGGTGACCGAGAAGCGGTTGGCCTCGTAAAGCCCCTGCGCCTTCTCGTTGCCCGCTGAAGGCGTGCCGAAGAACAGATCGATATGGTGAGGGCCGTCCTTCACACCGTGGCGGAGCACGTTGATCACCCCATGTTTAGAAATCTCACCTTGCAGCCGGGCGAGGAACTTACGCCGGGTGGCGCTGTCATGCTCGAGATCGAGTGCCTCGGCAACTTTCGGCTGTGTTGTGCTTAGGAAGGTACGAAGTTGTGGAAGATCGACGCAGAACTCACGATCGTAGCCTTGCGCCTGACCAAGAATCCATCCCGTTCCGCCGTACCGGGCTCGGATTAGACCGATGCCCTCGCCGGGCGGCGGGGGCTCGCTCGACGGTTGTCCGGTCATCGCCGCGACGATGAGGCTTTCAAGGCCCTTCTCGCTGGTGTCGGTGTTCACGAGGAACCTCTAATCAAGTAACCATCAAGTACCAAGGACCCTCATACCTATTGATTTCAAAGGAGCAAGGCCTTCAGTTCTGCTTATTAGACCTGCTCTAATCAAGCATCCATCAAGCAACATAAGAAGGATTAGGCTACGCCCTTTCAATATGTTACAAGGAACGGACTGTCGCGAAAGTGCCACCCGAAAGCGAACCATCAAGCAATCTCTTCCTTAACTGTGGAGACTGCCGCCCAGAACGGAAGATAGGTTCGACTCCGCGTTCCAGCCTCTGAATCCCGTACCAGAATCATCCCAGCCTCAACGGCCTCGCCGAGCAGACGGGAGGCCAGTGCCGCGTTCTTCACATCGCTCCCGAAACGCTCCCGAAGCGAGGTGTTTGTCATGGGCTGGCGAGTCACATATCGCAAGCATGCGTGAAGATAGCAAGCTCGCACACGATCCGCCTTCTCCATATCCTTCAGAACACGATGGCCGAAGAGTACGACGCGCATAGATTCGCCCGGCACCTCGAACAGGGGTGCCGGGAGTTGGAATAGCTCGATCTGGAATACAACCTTGTCGATGCCGCTGCCGCGCTCCTCACAGATGCCGAACCGTCGCATGAGTGACGCGAGCTTCTCATTTCGAGAACGCGGCGGCTGATCGAGCAGGCGGTCAGTGGGAACTAATGGCCGACCGGGGTTCGTGATCTCCATGCGGTCGTCAAACACTTCGATCATCGGCCCCGTCCCCGTGACAGAGAAATCTTGGTGGATGAGGGCATTCGCGACAACTTCGCGCACGACAAGTGGTGGAAACATCGGGACAGTCTTGCGCAGTGCCCGCTCGATCACCTCATTCGTTGGAAGCACCGCGATAACACTTTGAATAAGCCCCTCAAAGCCTACCGCATAGCCAGATACTACCGACTGCTCCTTCGTCGTGAGGATGCGTCCCTTCCCAGCATACTGCACGATGCGTACAATCTTCCGATGAAGGCCATCGAACTTTGACAGGTCCTTGGCGAACAGGATGGCTCCAAGGTTGGTAATGCTCAACGAGCCACCCTCGAACCGCTGAACCAGTCCATCGGCTTCCAAGGCAGCAAGGATACCCGCTTGATCGGACGGAAGCGGAACCTGCAGGAGGTCGAAGTACGACGGAAACGCCAGCAGCTGAAGAACATCCTCGCTGCTCAATCGCTGCGCGGCCATCCCGTCCTCGAAGGACGTCGTCATGAAGCGCTGCCAGAGGGCGCGTTCCTTCTCGGGATGGTCCTTGAGCTTCTTTTTGTACGAGCCGACCCGGATGTACTCCTCGCCGCCGAACCGAACTGGCTGATGCAGCGCGCGGTCGATCTCTAAGAGTACGACTCGTACGTCATCGACCTCACACGTGTGAAAACGGAAAGGAACCTGCGGTTGCAGCAGGCGCGTTAGCCAGTTCTCCAGATTCTCATTACCATGCTTGACTGTCGCGGGTTCAAATGTAGTGCCGACAACTTTCCTCGTGCCGTCCTCGACGCCCCACAACACATAGGCCCGAGGTTTATCGAGGAGCGCAGCCGCGTTCGCCAGCGCCGAGATGTACTCGCCGATCTCGGTGGGGTTCAAGTTGTTAGTCTTGAATTCGCCCCACTCGGTTTCACGAGGCAACGTGCATAGCTCGTGCACCAAGCCGACGAGGTCGTCATTGGAACGGTCAGTAGTCATGCCTCAGCCTCATTGGGCACTGCTTCGAGGTCCGTGTCTTCGGTTCCCTCGTCGCTCTCTGCAAAATCTTCTGCCTCATCGAGCGGTTGGAGATCATCAGTTTCTTCCGGCAGCTTGGCCGCCGCTGCTCGCACGTCCAGCTTGCCCGTCACCACGTCGGCGATCAGGCGAGTGCGGTATTCTCGGAGGAGCTCAATTTCATGCTCCGCACGATCCGTTGCGGCAGTTAGTCCGGAAGTTTTTCTCGCAATCTCGTCGAGGATGGCCTGTTGTTCTGGAAGAGGCGGAAGAAAGACCGGAAAGGCTCGTAATGTAGTGCTGTTGGTAGACGCGAGATTGGTGGTCTGCTTTGCCGTGAGCTGGAAATAGGCGCGCCCGTGTCGCGAAGCCATGAGGCCGGCCAAGAATTCTGGGATCAGGATGTCCTTTCGGCATCGAACAGCAAAGATATGGTTCTGATGCAAGCATTCGAGAATCTCGTCGCGCCATACGCAACCGCGCCCGAGCTTATCAATGTCGCCTCCCTCGGTCATCAACACATCGTCAGCTCGCAAAGTCGCGCAATTTGCCTCATTGCTTGGAACATCAAGATACTTGACGTGTTTTAGGTCAACACGGCCAACCTGTACGTTAGCTACACGGAGGTAAGGCCGTGATTCTGTTTTAACGCCCTTATAGTTTTTCCCCAGTGTGAGCCCCGTTTGCACCACTGCAGCATCCTTGAGCCTCGCAAGCGTCCAATGCTCCGGCACCTCGCCGAGCCACTCGACGCCGGAGGGCTTGAGGCGGACGTTGGGGTCGAGGCCGCGGGTGACCGCGCGCTGGATGATGGCCTGCTTCTGCTCCTCCAGCAGCTTGATCAGTTTCTGCTTGGCGAGGATGTAGCGTCTGATGCGCCGGTTTGCATTGCTAAGGAAGTGGACGATAGCATCCTGCTCTTCGCACGGCGGTGCTATCGCCTCAATCCGGCCGAGGTCATCTGAATAAAGTCGCAGGCGGCTTTCAACGACCCCCGTGGAGGCGTTCTTGATTCGGCCTTTATAGACCGGTAGACGTAGAAGTTCGTGGTAATACCAAGGCCGAACACCGTTTCGGAACCGATAGACACAGTAAGCCGGACTTGCGATACCGTCGTAACGAGAAACCCCCATACTTCCGTTCCACGCGAGCATGATGTTGACGACCAGATCATTGACTGCCACCCGCTTATAACCCACGAGAGACGAGGCACGAGTGTTGGGCTCGTCCGACCCGTCGATCGCTTTCCGTTGAGTGACGCCAGTATATTGAGACACACGCAGCAATTGTTCACCCCCACTGGACGAGCGCGAATCGACCTCCCGTAACAGAAGCTTCATTCGTCGCACTTCCCAATGCTCCGGCAGCTCCCCCAGCCACGGCACGCCGGAGTCCTTGTAAGCGGGATAGGGCTTGAGGTCGGCGATCATGTCCGCTTGTCCTTGTAGAGGCGTCGGGGACGGGCAGGAGGTTCTACAGTTTTGGATTCTTCCGGCGCGTTCAGGGCATAGAATTCGTGCAGCTTGGCTTGCAGCAGCGTTTTGTCGGGTAACTGAGTCTGATATTCGGCGATGAGCGCCGGAGAGAGGGAGCGGCTGAGCGCGTATTCGACGACCTCGCTATCTTTGGTGGCACACAGCAGCACACCGATGGACGGGCGTTCGTGGGGCTTGCGCACATCCCGGTCAAGTGCTTCCAGGTAGAACTCGAGTTTCCCGAGATACTCCGGCTCGAAGCGGTCGGCTTTGAGTTCTATCGCGACCAGGCAGTTCAGGCCGCGATGGAAAAACAGCAGATCGAGCGCGAAATCGCGGCC
Source organism: uncultured Cytophagia bacterium (assembly GCA_964395375.1). Lineage (GTDB taxonomy): Bacteria > Zhuqueibacterota > Zhuqueibacteria > Zhuqueibacterales > Zhuqueibacteraceae > JABWAN01. Next base: position 16 of record CAYNDW010000462.1, on the reverse strand, counting down.
CCCTACCTGCAAGGGA
>CAYNDW010000461.1:0-5600 GCA_964395375.1 uncultured Cytophagia bacterium | reverse complement strand
AGATCGAAATTGCAGAGGGGGCAACACTATTTCTCGATGAAATCGGAGATATGCCGCTTCCGCTACAAACACGCTTGCTGCGGGTCATCCAGGATCAGACCTTCTACCGTGTGGGTGGAACCCAGCCGGTTCACACCGATGTACGTTTTGTCGCGGCGACGAACAAAGACATACGACGCGCGATCCATCAGGGCATATTTCGTGAAGATTTATACTACCGGCTCGCCGTGATTACCGTGACACTTCCGCCCCTGCGTGAACGGATGGACGATATCCCTACGCTCGCTAGGCATTTCCTCGACCGTGTGGTCAGAGTGGGGGTTCATCGCTTCTGCACCCTGAGCGAGAATGCTATACGAGCATTGCAACAGTATCAGTGGCCAGGCAATATCCGCGAACTTGAAAATGTGCTGATGCGTGCAGCTATCCTGTGTCCCGATGACACTCTCGATTCCTCCTACCTGCATCTGACAGATTCACCGTTCCCCTCAATGGTCGAGGCTGAGGCCGGATCACCTTCCCTTCATTACCATGAGAGTATGGACGCCTACAGTCGAAAGATCCTCGAAGAAGCCTTGCGCAGAAATGGATGGAACCAAACCAGAGCCGCCGAAGAGCTCGGCCTTCAACGAACCTACCTCACGAAATTGCTTCGCCAGAAGGAAATCTCCGGCAGACCGCCCTCTGAAAACAGTGCTGAGTTGGGGGGGAAGTGCTGAGTGCTGAGTTGGCCGGAGACGCCGAAAGAGAAGTACTGATCCCTGATTGAGAGCCCAACGCTCAGCACTCAGCACTTCTTCCCTTGCCCATCGCCCGCAACTGATTTGAGGTCAACCACCAACGAAGAACGCCTCGACCTAGCTTCACTGGAATCGGCAGCTCGATCAGACAGGCCCCGGCTTTCTTCAAGGGGAACGATGTCGTTGCTCGTCCGGTTAGGAGGACACTTGCAGTCATGCCCAGCTGTGGTTCATGCCCGATGCAGAGCACACAGGACTCAGGCGGAAGATCGCGCAGAATCGACAGGAGCTGATTGGGTGGCGCGTCCGGCAATAGCGCGTCGACGATCTGTATCGCCGAGCGGACGCGCAACGAACTGTGCGCGATCTTCGCCGTTTCGATCGCCCGCGTCAAAGGGCTCGACAAGACGTGTGTCGGCTGCACACCAAGCCGACCTAACCCGCCGACTGCCTGCGCTACACGTTTCGCCCCACGCTCCGTCAGTGGGCGATCCCCATCGGCCCCATGCCATTCATCCCGCTCCACTGCAATACCATGGCGCATCAATAGGCAATCCATCAAGCTCCTCGTCTTGTGCCTACACGACCTCTGACGACTGCTGCCATGCAGGAACTTATACCATGGCGATACGCCCAACCTCCCGGTTCACTCGGCGACGCATGCCGTTTTCCGTCTTCATTTGACAGTTACTTGGTCAATGGCCAAGCGCGCTCGGCGCGGCGCCTCCGACACCCATCCTAGAAAGTCGCAGCAAATCAACAGATTAACTGGCAAGAGTCGCCATTAGTCTCCATTGGTACGTCGATTGCTGATAGGCCTGGGCGAAGCAAGTCAATGCCATTAACCAGGGAGGTCTCGATGTCTAAGAACTTTGCTCTGCTCTCAATCAGCGCGGCGCTGTTAATCTCGTTGGTTCATGTCGGCGTAGGGCAGGCGGTCCAGACCGATTGGAAGAAACAGGCGAGAGCCAAAATCGCGATAAACGCCCAACCTACTCAGGTATCGAATACGGCCAGTCCTTGTGGCGGAAGAAATATGGCGGCGTGCAAAAAATATAGTCAGCGCGAATCAATCGCTCGCTAAAAAGCATCCGTTGTCTCTCCTGCGTAGAAAGGGGCGGCGAGCATCTGATGGGCTCGTCGTCCCTCTGCACACTCGGTTCTTGTATTTCCACTCATACATACATTCAGAAAGACCATCGACCGTCGTCTCATGTTGAGAAAACTGTTCAGCGTTCTGCTGCCGCGCGGGACACAACGAGGGCCGTTACTTTTCCGATCGATACCGCATGCGGGTGCCGTGAAGAAGAGACAGTTCAATTTCACTGGCGGTCAGTTCAAGAGGGAAGTAGGCACCTGAAATTTTTGAGGCGTTGATGCTGGCGCCCTCAAGCCGCGCGCGACTAAAATCGACGCTGCGCAAATCCGATTGGCGAAAGTAACAGTCGCTGAAGTCCAAGCCGTCGGCATCCAAGCCGCGCAGATCGAGGCCGCGCAAGTCGCACCCTCGCAGATCGACCTTGTCTCCCGCAGCCTTTTTCGCGTTGAATTCAATGATGCATCCTTCGCGTAACAAGCGATACATCGCGTCATTCGGAATTCGCAGTTTAGAGCGGGTCTGATTTGTGCTGTCCATGGGGCCTCCATCGCTTGAATGGTAAATGGTCAATGGTCAATGGTCAATGCTATGAAATCATCAGGTCGTGCCCAATCCGACCATTCACCATTACCCATTGACCATTCTCCTGGTATCGAACATCATGCCAGGGGAACTGTGAACATGACTTCGTTCCCCTTCTCGTTATACGCCATATCCTGGAAAAACGAATGAACGAGGAATAGGCCACGCCCACTGACATCCCCGGGTGGACACACGTCACAATCCAATTTCATTTGAGACTTCCAATTAAACCCTTTCCCTTCGTCTGCAATCCTATACCTCAGAACTTGCTTCGGTTTGTCGTAGATCGCGCGGATGGTGACCCGGCGGTCTCGGAAACGTGGGTCCTGTCGGCGTCGCAGAATCAGCTCGTCGTACTGGTCTTTTGCCATGGCTTCAATCTTGTCTCGATATCGAAGTTCGAGGCATCCATGCTCAACCGCATTCATGACAAGTTCATGCAATGCCGCGCGAAGATGAAGCTGGCGCGCTTCCATCAGCCCCATCGCCGTTCCTTGAATAAGCCAGTTGACCGTGCTCTCGACATCACTCGGGTCGGGTCTCATCACAAGCACATACTCCAGCCGTTCAACACCGGGCGCATCGTCCACGGAAGCCGGCAGCGCATGGACCGCTCGCTGGAGAACCTGCGCGAATACGTCCTCTTGAATCGGCTGCTGCACATAATCCAGGGCGCCGGCGCGCAGCCCTTCCAACGTCGATTCGCTATGACCCGCATCGATGAGAAGCACGATGGGGCATGTCGGGCGACGCTCATGAATTTGCTTCACCAGGCCAATCCCTTCCTGCTCCGGCAAAAAGAGGTCCATCACCACGATATCGGGCTGTGTCATATCGAACGTCGATAACCCAAGCGCAGGAGTCGACGCAGAGATCACCGAATACCCTTTTGTCTTGGCATGCTCGAGAATCACGGACTGGGTCTCGACATTGTTGGCGACGATGAGCAACGTACGAGCCGATGTGTGGGATTCTGTTGTGGCGATCATGATGGCAATCCTTTGGCGATGACATCTCGCAGTATGGCATGTACCTCGGCCAAGCCGGTCTCGACCGACTCGCAGACCGGTACGGCCTCGGCAAACGCTCCCTGTCGGCCCAGCTCTTCCAATCGCTTCACGTTTTCAAAAAGACCTGGCGCACACATTTCCATGACGGACCCCTTCAGTTTGTGGGCAGCCGCTGCCAACCCCGTATGGTCCTGCCTCTCCAGCGCCACGCGGGCCGCCGCAGCCTCCTTCGGACTTTCTTGCAGAAAAATTCCCGCCAAAGTGAGAAACAAGTCCTGATCCCCATCCGCTCGATTCAACGCCTCGGAAAGATCGAGCATCGCCACCTTCTCCATTGGATATCTCTCCCTACCTTTCGATGAGCTCAATCCCCACAACCGCCGCATCGTCCGGGAAATGTTGCGCCTGGTGCCACTCGCGCGCTGCTGAAAAACACGAGGCGATCGTCCCGGAAATCGACGTCTGCTTTCCCGCATCGATCACGCCTTGAAAACGCCCACGTCCCCAGAGCTCCCCGGTTGGAGAAGGCACCTCGTAAATCCCGTCGCTTAATAAGAACAGCCGATCCGCCTGCTCCAGCGAAACATGCTCACGCGTAAATCGCGCGGACGGATCGAATCCAAGGGGACACGATGTCTGCGTGAGCCATCTGGAAGCGCTCTGAGCCGGACTGAGCAATATCCCGGAATGGCCAGCAGACGCATAGGACAGACTGCGGGTCGGCAAGTGCAGCCGCCCTACCCATAAAGTGAAATACTCCCCATCGTCACTCAAAGGAAACCGCCGGTTGGCTTCCGACAAGACGGTTTCAGGATCGTACGACCCAAGCAACCGTAGGATGTTATCCACTCGCAGAAACGTCATCAACACGGCCGAGCGTAGCGCAGCGGCAACCCCATGCCCCGACGCATCCAGAATATAGAAGGCGAGGGATTCTTCGTCGATTGCCATAACATCGAATAGGTCGCCGCCCAGCAACAAAGACGGCTGATATTCCCATGCCAACACGATATTGGGAACCGGATTTCCTTGCGATGGGAGTAATGAATGGACAAAGGCGGCGGCCGATTGAAGATCGATCTCCGTCTCCGCCTGCTTCCTTTCCAACAAGCGCATCGACGATGCGAGTTGAGCGCCGGTCGTTTCCAATTCTCGCACTAATCGGCTGGCGCGCAGTCCCGCCAGCACCCGGGCAGTCATTTCCTGCTTACTGGCCGCCTTACTCAAAAAATCGTCGGCGCCTCGCACCAACCCTTCGGCAATCTGTGCCGGCTTATCGTGGGACGTCATCAGCAGAATCTGGCTGGATTTCAATGCGGGATCACGGCGCACCGCTTCACAGAGCGTCGGCCCATCCATCTCCGGCATCATCCAATCAACGATAAGAAGATCCGGATGTTCACGCCTGGCCACGTCAAGACCCACTCGCCCATTCTCGGCTTCAAGAATTCGATATCCCAGCCGTGTCAACCGCGCAGCCATGCTCGCCCGCGTGACTGGCTCATCCTCCACAAGGAGAATGGTCGCAGCGGCCTCCCCAACCTGTCCAACGCCTGGCATGGCCTTCGAATCCATCATATTCCGCTCACACGATTCACCCTACGCTGCGCGCGCAGCGAACGCCTCTTCCTCTCTCTCATAGATGGGAATCATCTTGGGGATATTGGCCAGGCTCATGATTTCCCGCACATAGCTCTGCGGTTTCAGCATGCTGACCTGTGCCTGCAAGAGTTTAAAGTTCTGCGACACAAGCACCAGCAGCCCAAGGCCTGCGCTGTCGACGAATCTCACTTGCTCTAAATTCACCATGAGATGCCGGCAGCCGGCTTGTTTCGCCTTTTCGACAGCCGCCTTGAACATGGCCCGGTTGGCATAGGTCAGGTCTCCCTCCACATCCAAAATTATTCCTTGTGGGACAATCCGTTCTTTGATTTGCATGACCTTATCCTTTCTTGGGCAGTTTAAGAAACGGGCTCACCGAAAGGAGTTTCAAGTTTCTAGTTTCATGTTATCCGGAGGCAGCCTCAAAAAACTCGAAACTCGAAACTCTCAACTTCTTAGAGTTTGGAGACATAGTCCACGATCGCGGCGGGGATCTCCGTCAGCGGCAATACCTTGTCCACCCCGCCAAGCTTGATCGCCTCCTTCGGCATGCCGAAGACCACGCAG
>CAYNDW010000460.1:0-5600 GCA_964395375.1 uncultured Cytophagia bacterium | reverse complement strand
CCCCACGACCAATGCGCTTAAGATTATGGCGCTGGAAGGCTTGCCCATTGACTGCGCAGGTTGACATTGCAATCATTGGCGCGGGAGCTGCGGGGCTGATGGCCGCGATTTGGGCCGGTCGTAGCGCGCCACAGCGCAAGGTTGTCGTGCTCGAAGGTGCGGCCACGCTCGGCGCGAAAATTTTGATCTCCGGCGGTGGGCGCTGCAATGTCACGCATCATAAAGTGGAAGCCACGGACTTCGCCGGTTCCTCGCGCAATGCCATTGCGAAAGTGCTCCGCCATTTCGAAGTGCCGGCCACCATCGCATTCTTCCGCGAACTTGGCGTGGAATTAAAACAAGAAATCACCGGCAAGCTTTTTCCCGTGACGGACAGCGCGCGCACGGTGCTCGAAGCTTTGCGCGAAGCCGCGCTGCAAGCGGGTGTGGAAATCATGCAACCGTGGCGCGTGGAAACCGTGCGAAAAGAGGAGCAGCATTTTTTGATCGACGGCGGAGCGCATGCACAAATCCGCGCGCAACAAATCATACTGGCCACGGGCGGAAAAAGTCTGCCCAAAACCGGCTCGGATGGACAGGGCTATACCCTTGCACAAGCGTTGGGGCACACGCTCACGCCGCGAATTTTTCCGGCACTCGTGCCATTGGTTTTACCGGACACCCATTTCATCCGCGCGTTAAGCGGACTTACGCTTCCCACTACACTCGAAGTGCGCGCCAGCACGGGCAAAAAACTCGCAGCGTTGACGGATTCCACGCTCTGCACGCACACGGGACTTTCCGGCCCGGCTGTGCTTGATATTAGTCGCTATTATACTGAAGCGAAGCTCGATGACGGCAACACTTCATTGCTTATCAATTGGTGGCCGGGCCAAACCACGGATGCGCTCGACGCGGCGTTACAATCGCTGCGGCAAACTTCTTTGCTTACTTTCCTGCGCGGACATTTGCCGGAGCGGTTGCTGCGCGCGTTGTGCCTGCAAGTCGGAGTTGAGGCGAGCACCACCGGCGACCAACTCCCGCGCGAGCAACGCCGTGCCCTCGCGTGGGCGATCACACAAATGGCATTGCCCGTTATCGGTGATCGCGGCTACAATCACGCGGAGGTCACTGCCGGCGGCGTGCCGTTGCGCGAACTGCAACTCAACACCATGGCCTCGCGTTGTTGCCCGGGCCTGTTTCTTTGCGGTGAAATTTGCGACGTGGATGGCCGTATCGGCGGATTCAATTTTCAATGGGCCTGGGCGAGTGGTTATACGGCCGGTGTGGCCGCGGGGAGAGCAGAGTGAGAAATGAATGTTGCTACGTTGCTCCACCAATCTAAAGGATCCGTTCGACAAAACTTCGCGCTTGACTTTTGAGGGGTTGTTCTGCAAATACTCGGCGTAAGATCAGCGTTCATCTCTCCACCGCGGTGTTGTCCATAAGGAACACCCTGGAAGTTGCGCCACCCTATCAGCGCGATACTGAACGCCAAACTGTTAAGCTCATCACTACTATGACCATGAACGACAACGCAGCAGAAACCAAAGATTTTGAAACACGCTGGCCGAGGAAGGGCGATCGCCTGTTTGTCGAATCAGCATGGGCATACGATGCGCATGTCATTCGCGACCCAGGGGAACGCTTCTATCGCATGCCTATGGGCTATAAGCGTGCCGGTGACATTCTCATTGATCAGGCAGCTGCTAACGTCGTTGATCGGGCCAACGTCATCTATGCCGCCCTTTTCTGCTACAGACAGTCTATCGAACTTTTTCTGAAGCGCCTTATCCATGAATTTGGCAAAGGAAAAGTGTATTCACCGAAGAATACCCATGAACTCACCCGCCTCTGGGAAAGATTCATGTGCATAGTCAATGAGCGCGGGAGAGGCGAGTCGGTTGACCTAAGCACAGTAGAGAAGCTAGTCACAGAGATGCATGATGCGGATCAAAAGTCAGACGGATTTCGGTTCCCCACAGATGTCAAAGGTGGGCCATTCCATTTCGGCGATAGAGACATCGCTCTGGTTACGGTGCAAGAAGTCATGCAGGGTTTGCAGAACTTTTTCGAATGTGTCTATTTGGACTTCGCACACCAAGATGATGTGGCTTCGGAGAAGATTTCAGAGACGCCGCCATAATCGTAGTGGGTCTGATACCGCTATCCGGCTTTTGGTCTATTCTGTGACAAGCAGTTTGTCTCCTTTGGGTCCACAGCAGACGGTCCAAGCGGGGCGGCGGCGCTCGCGGTTGACTTCGTAATCGCCGGGCGGCTCTTTATTGTAATCGTGCCTCCTGTTGTTTATTCACCTCTCAAAATTTGCCTTGCATCTTTACCCCTCGCGGCTTAGATTGCTGCCCGTTTATTATAAAACATCCCGTAAATGAGTAAGTTCAGGAGCATGAAATGGCCAAGCAACAATCGTTCGGCGAAAAGGTCGCAAAGCAAAAAGCCAAGCTCGCCGAAGCCGGTATCGTGATTAAGTTGGTGGAATCGAAAAGGAACGCCGCCGGCACGAGTTGGAAATTCAATGAGCGCATCGTGCGCGTCCTCAGCATAGACGAGCTTGATAAAGTAAAATAAGCCGCGTCGAATAAATCATTCGAGCACGAATCTTTTTGGAAAGGTTTTATACAATGGCACGTCGTTGTCAAGTGACGGGTAAGAAGCCGGGCTACGGCAGCAAAATCAGCCATGCCCATAATATCACCAAAAGACGTTTCCTGCCCAATCTCAAAAAGAAAAAGTATTGGGTCGCGGAAGAAAATCGCTCTGTGACGTTGACGGTCTCAACACACGGCATCAAGGTGATCGACAAGCTCGGCATCACCTCCGTGTTGCGCACTATGCGCAAGCGCGGCGAGAAACTGCGTTTTGGCAGCCCCAAAAAAGATAGCGCGGCGGTTGCGGCCAAACATGCGCGCGCGGCTAGCGCCGAAACCGCAGCCTAAACGGGAACGCCTCCGCGCAATGGCGGAAACCCTCAATGCGATTTTTTAATACACGGTGCGTTCGCAGTTCTTGCGTCCGCACCGTATTGTTTTAAGGCCGAATTTGCCCGTTGCGCACTTGCTCAAATTCCCCGCGCGCAGGCAAGCGGTCCTCGTATGCGATACGCGTATGAGGAAATCCCCAAATGTCAGGAGACCTTGAAATGGATCAGGAGTTTTTGAAAGTTTTGCGTTGCCCCAAAACCCAAGCGCCGGTTGAATTGATGGCGGCAGAAGAGTTGGCCCAGCTCAATCGCGCGATTGGCGAGGGGAAAGTCAAACAAGTCGATGGCGCGGTCGTGAAGAAGCCTTTGACCGAAGCTTTGATCACGCGTGACCGCAAGACGGTTTATCGCATTGATGACGGAATCCCCATTCTGGTGATCGAGCAGGGATTCGCGCTCGCGTAATTGACCCACCGTTCATTTCGACAAGCTGTGAGGGAGCGTGGAGCATTATTACGTTCACAACTGGAGCCCGTTCGCGGTTCCATTCAAGCTTGGGCCGCTGCAAGGGCTCTCGTGGTATGGCTTGATGTACGTGCTCGGCTTTATCGCCGGTTATTTCCTGCTCGAATATCTGCGGCGTCATCAGTTCCTGCCCTTAAAAGATTCGACGCTCACGCAGGATTTGTTGACGTACTGCATCGCGGGCGCGGTTTTAGGCGGGCGTTTGGGGCATGTGTTGTTTTATAATCCTTCCTATTATCTTTCGAATCCCCTAGAAATTTTCGCGGTGTGGCGCGGCGGCATGGCAAGCCACGGCGGCATTCTCGGCTTGGTGCTCGGGCTGTTGCTGTTTGGCCGCAAGCACAACGTTCCGTTTCTCGCGTTGTGTGATAGCGCCGCGCTTGCGGCCACGCCGGGATTGCTCTTCGGCCGCTTCGGCAATTTCATCAACGGCGAGATGCCCGGCAAAGTCACGGACGTGCCGTGGGCCGTGATCTTCGCGAATAACGCCGAAGCCGGAATGGTCCCGCGCCATCCGGTGCAAATCTATCAAGCGCTCACCGAAGGCTTGGTTTTATTTCTGCTTTTATGGTTCATCGTTCCGCGCCATCGCTTCAAACGAGGTTTTCACACTGCGGCGTTTTTAATCGGCTATGCGGTCTTGCGCATCGTTACGGAATTTTTCCGCGAGACTTCCGAAGAGCTGTCCTCCATTTTCGGCGAAGCCTTGACTCAGGGCCAATTACTTTCGCTCGGCATGATCATTTGCGGTATTTGGGTGTATCGGCACACGCAGTTTGCGATGTCGAAGAACGCCGCGCCGCTGTGGAAGCAGGCAGAATAATTTTGGGCAGAATGATTTGAAATAATTCCGCCGACAAATCCTCCTGTCAAATTTTTTCTCAGTGATACCTTTGCCCGCGAAAGCCACGAAAAACTTTTTCGTGTGTTTTGCGGCAGAGCATAAATTCTATTGCTGTAGAAGTTGGAGCTAAACAACTCCGGGGAGTGGGGATGTACCTTACTCATACACCAATTCTGCTTTCGGCGCTCGCCTTCAGCTTTGCCCTGCCATGCCTTGCCCAAGAAGATCTGCTTGAAAAATTTTCACGGCGCGAAGAAGAGACCGACGAAGCCGCGGAGAGTTGGTTGCAAGAACTGCTCAACTCCCCCCTGGATTTGAATCGTGTCAATGCCGCGGAATTGACGCGCCTGCCTTTTCTTTCGCCGGCTCAAATCAATACTTTCCTCGCCCAACGACAAAGCGCGGTTTATTATTCCAACCTGGAAGAGGCTCTGCGTGCGCTGCAAGTGCGCGGCGATACGCTGGCCTTCTGTCGCGAAATTTTCAAAACATTTCCGCCTCCAACATTGCGGACACGAAAATTCTGGCGCGCGGCTCTGCGCTCGCGTTCCGGCGTACCGGCCACGGTCGAAGTAAACTGGCTCGGAGCAAAGTATCGCAGGTATCAGCGCGCGCAAAGCGAGTATGGCGCGTTTCGCCTCGGCGCTTTAACCGAGCGCGATCCCGGCGAAATGAGGTGGGATGATCATCGCGCGTGGTATGTGGATTGGCGGCTTGCGCGCAGCCGTGTGCTGCTCGGCAATTTTCAAATTGAATGGGGCTTGGGCCTGGCGCAATGGGGGCCATATGCGGCCACGATCACTTCCGAGGTTCATGCCCTCTCGCGCAGATGGGGGCGCGGCCTGGTGCCTTATCTCAGTGCGAATGAAAATTTCTCATATCAAGGCGTGGCGGTGGCGCATGAAATAAGGCATTGGACGGTATTGGCGTTTATTAGCTCGAGCGCGCGCGAGGTGACACTGCAAGATTCGCAATTCGCCGTGGGTTATCGCACGAGCGGCTATCATCGCACGGCGAGCGAGAATGCGCAACGCGACAATCTCCGCGAGCGCACGCGCGGCGGAGGGGTCCGCTATCATTTTGGCGCCGGCCGCGAGCTTGGTTTATTATTTTACGCGGAAAATTTCAATCGCGCGTGGCAAGCCGCTGACCGTCGCGAAAATTATTTTGCTTTCACCGGCACGCACAATGACGTCATGAGCTTCACGGGCGCGTGGCAATGGCAACAACAAGCGCTCAGCTTTGAAATCGCGCGCAGCCACAGCCAAGGCCAGGCCGCAGCGGTTACGCTCTCCGGGGAGGAGCAAGGGC
>CAYNDW010000459.1:0-5601 GCA_964395375.1 uncultured Cytophagia bacterium | reverse complement strand
GATGCTTACAGCATCAGGCGGAGGTTGGCATTTGCACGAGTGCAAAATTCAGGTAATAAATATCGCCGTGCTATTTGAAACGCGGGAACCAGCGCGGCACGAGCGCGCGATATTGTTGAAACGATTCGCCAAACAGGCGTTGCAATGTCGGCTCTTCATAAAACAACACACGCAAATGAAAACCGGCGAAAACGATCGCGGCATAAAACAGCAGCGTGGTGGAATAGAAAAGCGCGGCTTCGCCCAAGAGAATGAGCAAGACGCCGAGATACATCGGATTGCGCGAATAGCGATAGAGGCCATGCACCACGAGTTGCTTGGGGGGATCATAAGGCGCAGGCGTGCCGCGCCCTTTGGTGATGAAATCTTTGACGCACCACAAATAAACGCCCACGCCGAGCAGCAGAGGCAACAACGCGAGCCACCACCATGCGTTTGCCGCAAGCCTCTCGCGCGCGTGCGGAAGCAGCAGAGCGGGAAACAGAATAGTAAGCGCGCCCGGCGCAAGGAGAGTGAAGATGAGTGTTTTGAGCCAGAGCATTGCGTCACCGCACTTCGCTCATCAATGCCAGGATGTTCTTATCGAGATCTTCGAAGAACGTCATCCACAATTCATGGTCAGGAAGTTTTGCGACAAGGTGCGGCTTATCGCGAAACTGCACGCCGCGTGCGGAGAGCGTCGTATATGCAGCGTGGAGGTCGTCAACTTTGAAATAAAGAATGGAACTGGGATGATCGAACTCCGGTGTTTCAGCGGGGCCGAGCATGAGGCGGATGCCGTTGCAATTGAAGAACGCGAGGTTGGGCGCTTGAAACAGAAACTGCATGCCGAGCACCTCGCGATAGAACGCCACGGCTTGCTCGAGGTCGCGCACGATGACGGCGATTTGGCCGAGGGCGTTTAAGCCGAAACGAGTTGCACTCATAATTTTTCCTCACGGTTTTGAGGGTGAAAGGATTTTGCGCGAAACCCTGGTGGGCCGCCAGGATTCAAGCTTTTCTGCGCTTGCCTCATTCGCCCATCTAGGGCGAAGGCCACGCGGTGTTTGTGAGACGCAAGCTCGCGAATTTTTTTATGCCGCGCTTATCGAAAATCACTTTTTTTGCCGGCGATATCTACTGGGCGACGCGCCGAGATGTTTGGCGCAGAGCAAACTGAACGAGCCCAAACTTTCAAAGCCAAGCGCGAAACAAATGTCGGTCACCGTGTGCTCGGTGTGGGTCAGCAGATGGCGCGCTTGTGCGAGGCGCAGCGCGGTCAAATACTGATGCGGCGTTTGGTGAAAGAGTTGGCGAAACGAGCGGAGAAAATGATTCGGCGAAAGGCAGGCTACGCGCGCCAACTCTTCGAGCGCGAGCGGCTGCTGCCACGAGGCCTGCATGAAATCACGCGCGCGGTGCAAGCGGCGATACAATTCCTCGCGCGTGGCGGCGCGCGCCGCGGGCAGCGCCGCCGCTTCTTTATAAGCCCCGCGCTGCACCTGTAAAAGCTGTTGCATCAGCAAATGAAATTGTTCTTGCATCCAACCGCGCGCGTAGTGCTTTTGCAACAACACGCCGCGCATGCGCGCGAGCACGGGCGAAAGCAAAGCCTCGCGTGGGTACGTGCGTTCGAAGAACTGCAGCGACGCAGTCGCGCGCAGTTCCGGCTCATCAAGCAAGCGCCTCGTAGCCGTGGTGAGGCTGCGCTGCACCTCTTCCGCAAAGCCCTCGGCGAAGAAGAGGCAGAACGACTCCGCTGCTTGCCCGGCGTCAAGTGTGATGCGATAGGGTTGGTGATGATTCAAAAGGAGAAAGGAACGGGCATCGATGCGATACCGTCCGTTGCCGACTTCATATAAAGCCTGCCCTTTGAAAAATGATTTGAGCGACAACGCGCCCACGCCTTCCCAATGATGGCGAAAGCCGGTTTCGTGCAGGATGAAATTGCTCGCGCCCAGCTTGGCCGGCGCGCTGCTCGAACTGAGATTGATGATCATGCTGCAAAATATCAGTATCGTTTGCGAATAGCAAGACGACGCGCAAAGTTTTTTTGACTTTCTCTCGTTGCCGTGCTATATTCTCGCGGTTGCATTCATAAAAGTATATGCTCGCTGCGAGTTGGTTTGTAACTCCCCCAAAATGTCATTCTGTAAGAACCTTTCCTCGTGCTTGGAAGAGAGTCAAATACGAGGAAGTTCCTTTCAGGATGACAGTGCAATGAAGGTTTTGCAAATTAGCCCCGAAGCAGCATAACGTTAAGCGCGAAGAACGAACCCAACCTCCTCCCGCCAATGACCGCACGCATTCCCTTCTTTAAGTATTCCGCAACGGGCAACGATTTTATTCTGCTCGACCATCGCAGAAAGATATTTCGTGGCGACGAGACCATGCTGTTTGAAAAACTGTGCGCACGTAAGACCGGCATTGGCGCGGACGGCATGTTATTGATCGAAGCACCTCGCCTTGCATGCTGCGATTTCACCATGCGCTATTTCAACCGCGACGGCCGCGAATCTGAAATGTGCGGCAACGGCGCGCGCGCCTCGGCTTATCATGCGGCTTCCACGCAGCTCGCGCCGAACGCGATGCGCTTCGAAGTCAGCGGCGAAGTTTATCAAGCGTGGGTGGACAATGCAGAGGTGCGTTTGCTCATGCAAACGCCGCGTGATTTACGATTGCGGCCGGGAGTGGTTTCTTCTTTTAATAAAAAAGAGGAATCTAAAAATCTGATACCAAACAATTCCCCCCTCAAGGGGGGAATTGCTCTAGAGCAATTGGAAGAAGGCGGCTTTGTCAACACGGGCGTGCCGCATTACGTGTTGTTCGTGGCGAATGTCGATCAAGTCGATGTCGAAACGATTGGCCGCGAATTGCGGCATCATCCCGCGTTTGCGCCCGCGGGCACGAACGTAAATTTCGTGGAGAGGCTTGCGCCTTCGCACGTGAAGCTGCGCACCTATGAGCGCGGTGTCGAAGAAGAAACGCTCGCCTGCGGCACGGGCGCAACGGCCACGGCGTTGCTCACGCATTTGATTCATGGCGATGCGTTTCCGATTCGCCTACAAACCTGCGGCGGCGAGTTGCTCGTGAGCCGCGATGCCGCGACTGAGCGTTTCGTGCTGCAGGGCCACGTTGAGCGCGTCTTCACCGGGGAGTTCGAACTTTGCAAATAACTCTTTCACTCGCGAAAAAAACTTTACTCGGCGCGGGGCTTGGGGTGTTCGCGGCGGCGTTGGTGTTGTTCGGCACGCGCGTGCTCATGCCCGATCTCTTTGCGCGGTTTGAAGCCGAAACTTTGGACAGCCGTTACCTCGTGAAAGTCAAACAGCAAATGGCCGCGCGCAAAGGCGGGGTGATCGAAGACATTGTCATTGTCGATATCGATCAACGCAGTCTTGATAAGCTCGGGCTGTACGCGCAATGGCCGCGCAGCACGCATGCGCGCATGATTGACTATCTGCATCGCGAAGGCGCGGCCGTGATTGCTTTCGATATTCTCTTCCTGGAGCGCGACGAAAACGGCAAGCAAGACAGCGCACTCGTGGCGAGTGTGGCGCGCGCGGGCAACGTGGTAAATGCACTGGCCTTTTCCGACGCCAATCCCGAGGCCTTTCTTCATCCCATGCCGCTTGCGCCCGCGCCTTTTGCAGCGCAACGCTTCACGCTCAATTTCCCGCCGCAAACGCCGCTAACTTTTCCCCAAGAAGATCGCTTTAGCGGAAAATTTTTTGAATTGTACAATCACAGCGCCAAACTCGGCTTTGTAAATTTTTTGGACGGCGCGGAAGATGCGATTCGGCGCATGCCGCTGTTCTTGAAATTCGCCGGGCAGATTTATCCCGCGTTCGCGCTGGCAGTGGTGCTGCAACGCCACGGCCTCTCCACGCAAGACGTGCGGATTTTACCGGCGCGCGAAGTTTGGCTCGGACGCGCCGGCCAAACGCGCTCGCGTATTCCCGTGGATGCGCGCGGCCAGATGTTGGTGAATTACAGCGGCGGCTTTCAAGCGTTTCGCTATGTTTCGTATGTCGACGTGTTGGAAGGCAAGCTTGATGCGGGTTATCTCAAAAACAAAATTGTGCTGATCGGCACTTCCGCGCCGGGTTTATATGATTTGCGCGTGGTGCCGTTTCAAAATAATTTCCCCGGCGTTGAGATTCACGCCAATATGATTCACGGCATGCTGCAGCAAGATTTTATTGAGGAAGAGTCAACTACTTCGAGTCTGCTCCTGCTGCTCATCTTGGCGGTGTTGACGGGCGTGGTCGCGCTCTTGTTAAGCCCGTGGGCCAGTTTGGCGGTTACGTTCAGCATTGCAGTAAGCTATATCGCGCTCACGTTTTGGGCGTTCGTGTTTCGGAGCGTGTGGATGGCGGAGGTTGAGCCGCTGCTCGCGCTCGCGTTGGCATTGCTGTTCGGCATGGTCTATCGCTATCTCAGCGAGGAGCGCGAGAAGAATCTCATCTACGGCATGTTTGGCAATTATCTTTCCGACAGCTTGGTGAGCGCGATTTTGCGCAAGCCCGCGATGCTCAAACTCGGCGGCGAGCGCAAATTCGCCACCGCGTTTTTCTCCGACATTAAAGACTTCACGGAAATTTCCGAACGTTTGACGCCCGATGAATTAGTCGCGCAGTTGAATGAGTATCTTTCGAGCATGTCGGAGATCGTGTTGAAATACGGCGGCTATCTCGACAAGTATGTCGGCGACGCCATCGTTGCGGGCTTCGGCATTCCACTCGATTGGGAGGACCATGCCGAGCGCGCGTGTTTCACTGCGTTAGAAATGCAGGAAGGCCTCGTCACGTTGCGCAACAAATGGCGCGAAGAAAAGCGCCCGTTGCTCGAAGCACGCATCGGTCTGAACACCGGGCACATGATCGCGGGCAACATCGGAGGCAAAAGCCGTTCGGATTATACGATGATCGGCGACGCGGTGAACCTCGCTTCGCGTTTGGAAGGCGTCAACAAGATGTATAGCACGAGCATTATCATTAGCGAAGACACGTTTGAATTGTCGAAAAATAAAATCATCGCGCGCGAGCTGGACGCCGTCCGCGTCAAAGGCAAGTCGCGCCCGGTGCGCATCTTCGAACTGATTGCCCGCCGGGATCAGGGCGTGACCACGACGCAGGCCGCGATCATCAAGTACTTCGCGCGCGGCTTGGAATATTATCGCTTGCAAGATTGGCGCAACGCCATTTTGCAATTTCGTCGCGTGTTAGATTTAAAAAAGGAAGACGGCCCGGCGATTGAGTTCTTGCGGCGCTGCGAAGTCTTCATGCAATCGCCGCGGCCGCCGAATTGGGACGGCGTGTTCGAGATGCCGGGGAAGTGAAAGCAATGAAGTTTTAAAAGAAAAGAAGTGCTTGCGGAAGTCTTAACCGTGGTGTAGTTTGAATTATGAGTGAGAAATTCTGGATTCAGGATTTTGAAACAGGTTTAGATCGATTAAGAGTGCATTTCACCACGGATCGAGGCCGTGTTTTGGAAATTCTAGTGATTCAGTATGAAGCTTTCATCGAGGGTAAATGGCGACCGATCGTTCGATTTGATGAAGCACATGGCTTTTTTCATCGTGATGTCATGTTGCCTACGGGAGAACAGCAAAAGACATCC
>CAYNDW010000458.1:0-5603 GCA_964395375.1 uncultured Cytophagia bacterium | reverse complement strand
CAGCGCGCCGAGATTTCCCGCGGTTTGGCTCATTGCGGACCAACGCGCTCCCGGCGGCACAAACCACCGATGCTCATCCGGATCGAGGGCGCGCGCCTGTGCCTCGTCCGGCGCAAGCCCGGCGGCCAACGCTTCTTGCACCAGCGCGCGACAGCGCTCCTCAAAAAGATCATTGAGGCGTTTGATTAAAAAAAGCGCGAAGAGATGATTGCGATAATGCCTCGGGTTCGCCTGCTCCGCAAGCAACATCACTGCTTCGCGCAAATGCGTTTTGAGCGCGTCAATCGTGAGCGAATGTTCCGGCGTTTGCGCCATTGCTGCTGCCTCGAAATAAAGTGTTGACCACGATTTGTTGCGCAACCTGCAAGCGCTTTTCCGCGGCCTGCAAGACGAGTTGATATTGCAACTCGGCGACTTCCAAAAGCTGCACGAGTTGCGCTTGCGCCTCGCGCGGCGGCACCGGGAGCGCAATACGTTTAACGGCTTTCACCGTGAGATTTTTTTGCGTGGTGGTCGATTGCGACGCAGACTCCAACACCGCTTTGCCCGCCGGATGCTGAAAATAAGCCGCCAGCACCTGCGGCGCTAGTTGCGGCCCGCAGCGAATCGCCAACACATTGGCGTCGATGAGCATGCCCGCGACTTCCGGCGGCGCGAGCACCACGCGCAAATCCGTCGCGCGGCAGGCGAGCAAAATATCATGTCGCGCAATTTGATAATAACTGAAATCAAAATCCGGCGCGAGACGCACGGTTTCAATCGCCTCGAAATCCAGTCCGTGCGCTTGCAGCGCTTTCATGCCAATAAGCTTGAACGCGGGATTGCCTTGTTCCGGCGATAGGCCTTTGCCATGTCGCGCCAGGCCCAAAAAAACTTCGGCAACCTCGCTCAATGGAATCGGCGTTAGTTCTGGCATATGTTTTCCTTTCCCGTTTGCAGCGAGGCGGAGTCGCCTCCGCCTCGCCTGGTGAATCTCACATGATGAAGTCAACGTCACAAAGCAGGACGTTTTCTTGATCGCGTGATTTGACGAAACAGCGCACGGTCTTGCTCAAGAGGAGCGCTTCTAGCTTGAGCCTCGCCTCCTCGCCGGCCTCGGTTTCAAGCGAAGGCGAACTTTGATCAATCCGGACGCGCTCCTGTTCATCATAGGGAAAATCGTTGTTCTGGCTGGTAAGCACGACACGCAGATCGAAAGTTGCTCCGTCCAAAACGTTCAGTACTTGGCCTTGAATCCAATCTTCGGTGCGCATGATTCTGCCTTTCTGTGGCTGCGCCACAAATTAGTGGTTGTTCGAGTCGGCGGAATCAGCTATATTCTTGCGCTTCAGTGGCTGGTTCTGCCGGCCTTAATTTATCGCCGTGTTCGTCGCAAGAGCACGGCGATTTTTTTTGTGGGTAAAATTCAAATGATCATTTGGTGTTCATATGATATACTTTTAAATGTAATTGTCAACAATATTTTTCATATCTAAAAAAATAGTTTTAGTAAAACGATTACTAAAAAAATTACTATCTGATTTATGTACTTAAACTTACTCTCATACTCGTTTAGATGAACATTACGGGACACATCGACAATGCTAACTTTTTTATCAAACCGAATTAGAGATTTAAAAAACTTCACCTTAGCGCGCGGGATTGAAGATTCACGATTACGCGGCACAATGGTTGACAATCCCAAAGGCAACAAACGAAACAACTCTCGCCAAAACAAAAAACTAACAGGAGATGTGTTACCATGAAACGAATCACGTTTGCTGCACTCGTACTGCTTATGTCGGGCTTCCTACTTACGGCCTGCAACAAAGAAAATCCCGTGGGCACGGAAACGCCAGATGATCAAAGCGCCGTCAGCCTTGAAAAAGAATTTGGCGGCTACACCACCAGCGACGAAGCGCCGATGTTCAACGATCAAGAAGTCATTGCCGAATCGTTGGAAGATGTGAGCGCCAACGATGCGATGAGCGCACAGGATTTGCCATTGTTGAATGCCGCTTCCGGCGTGAAGGCTTATGCCGTGCGCGTCACGTGGGGTTTGTTGCCAGGCGATTCCACGGCCACGGAAGTGGTGGACTGGAGCGGCAAAATCGCGGTCAACAAAGGCGTGCTTACGGTTTTGCGCACAATCAGTTTCGAACGCAATCAAGGCGACAAGCTGGTGTTGCCGCGCACGAGCCGCAAAGAGGTGAGCTTCAATTCGCAAACCCGGCCTTATATCGATGGCTTGTTGCTGATCATTATCGACAAAGACACGAGCAACACCGACGGCGAACTTTCACTCACGCTCGGCGGCAACTACACGCGCACGTTGCGCTTCAGCGAGCTTGACTCCGCGGAAATCGTCGAGCCCGTGGGCGCGAACGGCCATGCGGTTTCGATCATTACCCACTCCAAACAAGTGCGCGAATTCAACGGCGGTTTTCTGGCCGGACGCTGGGTACGCAAGAATGAAAAAGGCGGCGAGTTTTTTGGAAAGTGGATCAACAGCGAAGGCACGAACGCGGGATCGGTGAAAGGAATTTGGGGCACACGCAACAATGGCGAGCACGTGTTCTTCGGCAAATACATCACGGGCAACGGTCAATTCAACGGCCTGTTGCGCGGTAAATGGGGATATAATGGCGAGCGCAACGGCGGCACGTTCGAAGGCCAATGGGTCAATCGCCAATTGCAAGAAAGCGGCAAACTGCAAGGCCACTTCCGCCTCGGCCGCCCGAATGACGGCAAAGGTTTCTTCCACGGGCGCTGGAGCAAGAACAGTTAATTCGACAACCCTAATGACTCACGGATGAGTCATCCTCTACAGCACCCCGTCGATTGGTTATAGAATCGGCGGGGTTTTTCTTTGGTTAGATTAAAGCCCCCACGCCCCGCTCACCTGAATGTTCGCGCCGTTGATATAACGCGCCTCCTCGGAAAGCAAGAAACGACACGTCGCGACCACATCTTCGACTGATCCGATATAGCCTGCGGGAATTTTGCTCGCCATCTTTTGTAGCTCCTCCGCGGGGGCACTGCCCGAATCAATGAAGCCCGGCGAAATGCAATTCACCGTGATGCCCTCGGGCGCGAGCAGCTTCGCGAGCGTGCGCGTCAGAATCAGCACGCCGGCTTTGGCGATATAGTGCGCGGTAACATTCGGCTGGCCGAGCATTTGGTCCGCGTTGGCCATGCTAAAATTGATGATGCGCCCCCATTTCCGGCGCTGCATGCCCGGCGCGACTGCGTGGCTTAGATAAAAGATCGGGTGTAAATTGTTATCAAACATTTCATGCCAGCCCGCCACCGTCTCTTGAAAATAATCCACACGATGATACGGCCCGGCGCAATTGAGCAGTGCATCAACTCGGCCCCACTCGGTTTCGATTTTTTCCACCCACGCTTGCGCGGCTTCGGGCTGAGAAACATCACAGCGCTCGGCACGGCAACGCGCGCCGGCCTCGCGCATTTCGTGGAGCCAACTTTCCGCTTCCCCTGCGCTCTTGCGATAGCAGATGGCAACCTCCCATCCGCTGCGCGCGAGCATGCTCGCCAACGCGCGCCCAATGCCGCGCGCGCCGCCGGTGATGAGTGCCACACGAGTGTTCATGGAATTAGCCTCGCAACATTTTTAGATTCTTGCGCTTTCTTTCACGAAAATAAACTCCAGCGAAGATTCGTGTCATTTTCGACGGAGCTTCTTTTGACGAATGTGCGACGCACTTCGCAAGCGCGTCGCACGCCACGGTTCTCCTCTCGTGCGCGATGAAATCCTGATGCACGGCATTGAGGTGAAATCGGCTTCGGCACTAACCACGGGTAGCTCGATTCTAGTAAAACAAAACGCCCGAAACTCGTTTGAGCGTTGGGCGTTTTGTTTTACAACTTACAATCTGGGCGTGCTGAAAGCAACCAGTCTAATTTCCGGCTCCGAGCAAATTCTCACTTCTGTTTATCCAGAAAAAATTTATACCCGATCAGTTTATAAACCAACCGCGCCGCGAAGAAATCTGAGACCGTCGAGCCTTTGAGCGGCAGCAACTCCACCACGTCGCAGCCCACCACGTCGCGTTCGGCAAACAGCCGCCGCAAAAAATCGAGCGCCATATACCAACCGAATCCGCCCGGCTCCGGCGTGCCCACGCCCGGCACCTCCGCAGGATTGAAGAAATCGAGATCAATCGTCAGATAAACCCGGTCGCCGAGACGATTGAAAACTAGATTTTGCCAATTCGGGTTCTCCAACATTTCATGCGCATAATGAATCCAGGAAGGCGCTTTCAAATTTTGGCGTTCGCCTTTAACGCCGCTGCGAATGCCCAAGCCGATCAAGTTGGCATGCTCGGTCACGCGCGCCATGGCCGAGGCATGGCTATACGGCGTGCCGTGATACGAGTCGCGCAGATCGCTGTGCGCATCGAGTTGCACCACCCACAGGTCGCGATACCGATCGCGCATCGCGCGCACCAGGGGCACGGTGACCGTGTGCTCGCCGCCGAGGCCGATCACGAATTTATCATCCTTCAACAGTTTGGCGCAAGCCTTTTGCATCTTGGCCACGGCCTTGGGCGGTGACAAGCGCGTGATGGCCGGTGGTTTTACCGTTGCAATGCCGACGGTGCATGGCTCAACATCAAGCTCTTCATCATAAAACTCCACTTGCTGCGAAGCTTTGATGATCGCGTTCGGACCATTCTTTGTGCCTTTGCTATATGAAGTCGTTGCTTCATAGGGCAAGGGCAGCACCACAACGTTTGCAGTGCGATATTCGGAAAGTTCTTTCGGCAGTCCGAGAAAATTCTTGGGAGTAGCAGTCATGGGTTCGGTTAGCTTTCTTGAATGAGATGGATTGTAGGATTGATGGATTTGTCATTGATGGAGTGTTGGAGTAGTGGAGTGTTGGTTTTGGGGAATCCATCACTCCACTACGCTAGCATTCCACCAATCCAAGTGTAGTTAGAAATCCGGATTCGCCCACCATTGGGCTTTGTTATACACCCCAAAGACCTGGCCCGTGAGTTCCCAGCCGTGAAAGGGCGTGTTGCGCGATTTGGAATAAGTACGAGCGCGATCGACTTTCCATTTTTTATCGAGCGCGAACAAGGTCAAATTCGCGCGCGCGCCTTCTTTGATTTCAGCTTGTGGCAGAGCGAGAATGCGGCGCGGAGCGATCGTGACTTTCGCGATCGCGTCCGCGAGCGCGAGTTTTTTGGTATGCACAAGCTGCGAAATGATCAAGCCCAGCGCGGTCTCCAACCCGGTGATGCCGAAGGGCGCGGCAGTGTATTCCAGCTCTTTTTCTTCGGCGGCATGCGGCGCGTGGTCGGTGGCGATGACTTCAATGGTGCCGTCTTGCAAGCCCGCGAGCACGGCGGCAACATCCGC
Organism: uncultured Cytophagia bacterium; assembly: GCA_964395375.1. Taxonomy (GTDB): domain Bacteria; phylum Zhuqueibacterota; class Zhuqueibacteria; order Zhuqueibacterales; family Zhuqueibacteraceae; genus JABWAN01. The sequence goes on along the minus strand of CAYNDW010000458.1, from coordinate 236 downwards.
GGCGGAGCGCAGCGGCGGATTCATTTTCGTGTTGGTGTCATATCCGCTCACCGCCTCGTGCGTAAGCGTGAAGTGATGCGGCGTCACTTCGCTGGTCACGCGCAAGCCGCGTTGCCGGGCTTCGCGCACCAGCGCAATCGCGCGCGCGGAAGAAATATGCGCGATGTGAACATCGCAGCCGGTGTATTCCGCCAAAAGAATATCGCGCGCACCGATCATGTCTTCCGCAACCGTTG
>CAYNDW010000457.1:4441-5610 GCA_964395375.1 uncultured Cytophagia bacterium | reverse complement strand
CGGCAGCTCGTGCGCTATCTCGGCATTTGCGACGGCAACATGGAAGAAGGAAGTCTGCGTTGCGATGCGAATGTTTCCGTGCGTCCGGTCGGTCAAAAAAAGTTCGGCGTGAAAACAGAAATCAAAAACATGAACTCATTTCGCAACGTCGAACGCGCGATTGAATATGAAATTCAGCGGCAAATCAGCGTGCTCGAAAGCGGCGGCAAAATCGTGCAAGAGACTTTGTTGTGGGATGCGAATCGTAATCAAGTGGTGAGCATGCGCTCGAAGGAGTTCGCGCACGATTATCGCTATTTCCCGGAGCCGGATTTGACGCCCGTGCGCGTGGATGAAGCGTGGCTGCAAGAAACGCACGCCGCCTTGCCGGAATTGCCGCGCGCACGACGCAATCGGTTTATCGAGCAATATAAACTCTCGCAGCAACATACCGAGGTGCTCACCGAAGAGAAAGCTATCGCGGATTATTTCGAAGCCGTGGCGCAGCACGTGAAAGAGCCGCAGCTAGCCGCGAATTGGGTCATGGGCGAAGTGATGCGCGTTTTGCGCGAGCAGAAGATCGAGATTGCCGCGTTCAAACTCGCGCCGCCGGCGCTAGCCGAAGTTTTACAACTGCTCGAAAGCGGCAAGATCACGGCGAAGATTGCGAAAGAAGTTTTCGAAGAGATGCTCGCCACCGGCAAATCCGCGCACGCGCTCGTGGCGGAGAAGGGACTCGAACAAGTTTCGGATAGCGGCGCTATCGCGCAAGCCGTGGCGGACCTCCTCGCCGCGCATCCGAAAGAAGTGGAGCGTTATCGCAGCGGCGACGCGAAAGTGTTCGGCTTTTTGGTGGGGCAACTCATGCGCGCGATGAAGGGCAAAGCGAATCCGAAAGTGGCGAATGAGGTTTTGAAGGCGAAGCTGGAAGGGAGTACATGAGAGTTCAACCACGGCTTGGTCATAGTTGAATTTATTATTAATTTTTTGATAATCAGGTTCAGCAACCCGCACGCATCCAAACTCAGCCCACACGCTTGAGAAGAGACGGTGAGAGCCACGGCGAGACACGGAATGCCGGTCTTTTTCCGCAATTTGGTTTTGACTATTCGATTAGCCCTTTCGATTTTTTTAGAAACCCCACGAATGAAACTTCAGAAACGCATCATCGAGAAAATTATGCAGTTTTA
>CAYNDW010000457.1:736-4431 GCA_964395375.1 uncultured Cytophagia bacterium | reverse complement strand
ACAGTTTTATCTTGAGTCAAAAGACTTCAATGGAATACCTGTTGGTGCGGTGAAGTCACAATTCAAATTAGACTCAAATGAGCTAAAGAAGATTCTGAAAGCTTTGATAAGCGAAGGTGTCATCTCTGTTAATTTTGGTGACTATCATCCTAATCCCCATATCCGAGCTTTATCAGACAGTCCTAAAGATGAGCAGGTCTCGAAGCTTAAAATAACGCTTTTGAAAAACGCTTGTATTTATCCGACGGCTGCCTCGCTCAGTAATGCTGTCAATAAACTAAGTTTTGAAGGCAAACCTTACGAATTGGAACTTGCGTTAGGGGCACCGCAATTAGAGTTTCGAGCTTTTGATTTATCCGTGCTGGAGCATTATAGAAATGATCCGCGCTATGAATATCAAAACGATGACATACGAGGCTCGATCAGCATTAAAGACGAATACTACCAGTCTGAAGCCATATTAGACCGAGATCAAATATTATTGGAAACCTTTGGATTCTGTTATGATGAAAATCTTAATCGAGCGGTAGCAGTCTTTCTACGGTATTTAGCAGGTTTAAGCCCCGAGCATCAGCGAATTTGGAAGGCGAAAGAGCTAAATGGTAAATATCGTCTGCACCCAGAGTACTATAGCAACAGCATTTTAGGAAATTGGGGAGAGACTATTTCTATTTTTGACGCTTTTATTGAAGAGCTTAAGTGTATAAATCAAATGGCTATGATCATGGATAGAGCCTTATTGTTCAAGAATACTTTCGAGGAAAACAAGCCACGAGAGTTTGGCTTTTTAGTTAGACCAACTTTGAATGAGTACAATCATTTTGTCCACACTTTAGACAAAATGCTATCCGACAATATCGATAAGAAATTTTTTAAAAACGAAATTGCTGATGAAGTAGATGAACCAAGAAGAGATGGAAAAATTGTTGTGCGGCAAAAGGGTACGATAAAAATGTTAGAGGATTGGATTGGTAAGTATTTTCATCCAGCAGACCGTAAACCAGTCGATCAAATGTTTGAAGTATTCAAAGACATTCGGAAGCAACGTCAAGTGCCAGCTCATACTATTGGGAAAAATATATTCGATCAAAAATTTTTTCACAATCAAAGAGAGTTAATTATAAAAACCTATGACGCAATACGAACACTTCGACTTATATTATCAAATCATCCGAGGGTAAGAGAAGCGAATATTGAGATAAATTCGTTTATTCAAGAAGGTAAAATCTCAACCTATTGAATTCATCGGCTAACCCCCAATAGTGCGAACAGCGCAGCTGTTTCATCATCTCACAATAGTAGATTTTACGAGTGGTGCTCGTCCTGAACGATTTCAACGTGGCACTGCTGCATATTATAGACGTTATGTTACGTAATAACGAAAAGTCACGATGCAACCGTGATTGAACAGTATGGTGAAGCATCATGAAAACTTTTTCCTACCTCATCATTGGCTCTCTCTTCGCCGCGAATTTCGCGCACGCACAATCTGCGCATGCGCCCGTCGGCCTCAATCTCGCCGGCGTGGTGGATTGGAGCACGCAATTGGTTTTCGTGGACGTGTTCAAACAAGCGCGCGAATGGATTCCGCAACGCGTGAGCGGCGGCGCATGGGACACGGGCGAACCGCTGAATTTAACCAGCGCAGGATGGATCGCCTCGCTCGCGCCGGGGCAAGCTGCGGGCACTTTGATGACGCGCGATCTTGCCGGGCACTATCCTGCGGGACAATATATTTGCCTCTACGAGGGCGAAGGACAAATCGATTTTGGTTTTGATGCAGCAGTGACAAGCCGGCAAACGGGGCGCATCGTGCTCAATGTCACGCCGGGCAATGGCGGCATCTATCTCAAAATCACTGCGACGAATGCGGCCAATCCGATTCGCAATATTCGTGTGATTATGCCTGGATTTGAGAGCACGTATCACAGCCAACCTTTTCATCCTACCTTTCTCGAAAAAATCAAGCGCTTCAAGGTTTTGCGTTTCATGGATTGGGGCAATACGAATAATTCGCCGATCGTAAAATGGGAACAACGCGCCACGCCGAGTTACGTCTCGCAAGGACATGCTCGCGGCGTCGCGCTGGAATACATGATTCAACTCGCGAACACGCTCGGGATCGATCCGTGGTTCTGCATTCCGCATCAGGTTGAGGATGATTACGTCCGGCAGTTTGCCGCGTTGGTGAAGAACTCGCTCGCGCCGAATTTGAAGGCGTATATCGAATACTCCAACGAAGTGTGGAACGGGCAATTTGCGCAAGCCGGATATGCGCAAGCACGAGGCTTGGCGCTGGGTTTGAGCGCGAATGCCTATGAAGCGCAACTGCGTTTTTATTCGCAGCGCGCGGTGGAGATCTTCAAAATCTGCGAAGAAGTTTTTCAGGATCGCGCACGCTTCGTGCGCGTGCTCGCTGCGCAAAGCGCGAACGCGTGGAGCGGCACGACGGTCATGGATTGGAAAAACGCGATTCAACATGCCGACGCGCTTGCGATTGCGCCATACTTTGGCGGCTATCTCGGCGCGCCGCAAATGCAAGCGCGCACGCAAAGCCTGTCCGTGAATCAAATTCTTGATAGCTGCGCGGTGGATATTGTGCGCACGATGGCGCAGGCCTTGGAGAATAAACGAAACGCGGAGACGCGCGGCTTGCAGCTCATGGCTTATGAAGCGGGGCAACATTTGGTGGGATTCAACGGCGTCGAGAACAATCAAACCCTCACGGACTTATTTCAAGCGGCGAATCGGAATGCGCGCATGAAGCAGCTTTATCTCGATTACTTGCAGCGCTGGGACAGCATGGGCGGCGGTGTGATCGCGATGTTCAGCTCGATCGGGCTATATTCGAAGTGGGGCAGTTGGGGTTTGTTGGAATGGCAAGATCAAACAACAACGGCAGCGCCCAAATATGACGCAGTGTTGGAGTTCATCGCGAGCACGACGGCAGTGGCGCGTGGTGAAAACTTCGCTCCGACTTCGTTCACGCTCGCGCAAAATTATCCGAACCCGGTTTTGTTAAACCAAAGCGCGACGATTCAATACAACGTGCCACGCGCACAAGTCGTGCGACTAAAACTTTACGACGTGCTTGGCAATGAACTGAAGACCGTGCTGCACGAAACGCAAACGCCGGGAAGCTATCGTGTTCGCTTCGACAGCGCGGGATTGCCTGCCGGAGTTTATTTTTATAAAATGGAGATCGGCAGTGAGCGGCAAGTGCGCAAGCTGGTGCTCGTGCGCTGATATGAAATGGGGACTTGGTTTAGCGCGGCCGCGCGAGACTATCTAAATGCGACGAGGGTACAACGAAGCTTTCTTCCGCCCACACGTATTCTACTTCAAACTGAAAATCCTTTGCGCGGGCTTCGTGTATGATATGATTAATGCGTTCTTGCGACGAGACCTTGGCCTCTTGTAAAATACTACTGCCTACCGTCTTGACTCGCGCTTCTTCTTGCATCGCATTCACCGCAGTTTCCAAATCCTGTGCAGTGATTTCATTACACCAACCGCTTTCCGATTTCACGACTTCATATCTCTCCGTTTCAAAGGATAGCAGCTTCGGCGTGGGCAGCAGCACGCGCACGCGATAGAACTTATCGCCCGCTTCGTTGAGATCAACGGAAATGCCGCGCTCGGTAAAATCAAAGCCGGCCTTCGCCGTTAAAAAAAACTTTCCGGGTTTTGTCTCA
>CAYNDW010000457.1:0-726 GCA_964395375.1 uncultured Cytophagia bacterium | reverse complement strand
AGCAAGAAAGCAAAAGACGCGACTGGGGATTCGCGTGAACAGCTTCAACGGTAACAGCACGACGATGATTCGCGGGATGATGTTGCAGATTACGGCGGGAAAATAGAGGTTGCGGCGCGAGGAGATTTTGCTTGCAAGAATTTGGGGGTTGAGCGGGAGTTCGTTATTGCCCGGAGGCGATCAGCTTGATTGCCTTGGGCGCTTTTATTGGCGGATACTCCTCGAACCACGATTCCGGATCTGGGTCCGGCTGGTGCAAGGCAACATCCGCGGGCGTGAGATGAAATTGCAAAGTGTCTTTGTCGGCTTGCGGCGTGTGCGGCTTGAAAGCGATTGTGTATGAAATAGGCCTTGCTTCATCTTTGGAATTGAACGCGAAAACCTGAGTGCGCGGGGGCGGCCCAATCTCAAGCTCCGTGTTCGCCGCGGCCTGTGCCATCATATAAGCGCCTTCGCGGTTGCTAATTTCCACCCAAAGAAGCTCCGGCGCTGCGCCGGCCGACACGTCGACCGCATGATAAAACTCCGAATAGTAGCGATACTCTTTTTCTCTTCCTAGCGATTTAACCTTGCCTTCGGCGCGCACGTTTTCAGTTTCAAATACGGCTTGAGCGGTGCTCTCCAAAGAAAAGTCTTTACCTAACTGCTTCATATCGTGTTTGAGTTTCTCCCCGCTCAATGCCTCGGTTAGCCGTCGGATGATCTCCGCGCAGCGGCGCGCTTTGG
>CAYNDW010000456.1:0-5625 GCA_964395375.1 uncultured Cytophagia bacterium | reverse complement strand
CACAATCGCGACACCGACGGCCAAGATTTGGCGAAATGGGATTTGAAAACCGAGTTCGGCAGCGAAGTCGCGTATGGCGTTTACTTTTACCACATTGACGCCGGAGCGGGCACGCACATGGGCAAGCTTGCCATCATGCGATAACGGCAAGGAGCCAAAGAAGAAAAGTAGCCAAAGAGCCAAGTTGGTGCGTCGTAGCGCAGGCATCCTTGCCTGCAGGAAGTTTGGGAAGATCGCGCTACACTCTTCAAAGGTCGGCGCGCCCTTTATCATGTCATTCAGCAGGAAACTTTTTAAGCACTGGACATCAACTCTAGAACGTAAAAGGATTCCTTCTGAATGACAGGTTGGGGGCGGGTGATCGTCGAATTAGAAACTCAAACCGCATAGATAATTGGAGCGCTAATCATGAAGAATAAATCAACACTCGCGACGATGGCGTTTGTCGTCGTGCTCATACCGGCCCTCGTGCAAGCGCAGTTTGCGACGCCCACAGAGAACTTCAACAACAATGGCACACGCGCCGGGCAGTTTTTGAAAATGGCGGTCGGCGGCCGCGCGAGCGCGATGGGAGAATCGTTCGCCGCGGTGGCCAACGATGCTTCGGCCTTGTTTTGGAATCCCGCGGGCATCGGGAATCTGCAGAATCTCGAAGTGCATCTCACGCACATGGATTATCTGCTCGACGTTTCGTTTGAATACGCCGGTCTCGTGATTCCCCTGAGCAGCGGCCGTCTCGGCTTTAGCGCCGCGGTGCTGGGCATGGCCGATGAACACGTGACTACGCTCGATGATCCCGATGCCGAAATCGGCACCACGTGGTCCGCGAGCAGTTTTGCCATTGGCATGACGTACAGCCGCGCGCTTTCGGATCGTTTCTCCGTCGGCGTCACCGGCAAATACATTCAAGAAGGCATTTACAACTCGAGCGCGAATACGTTTGCGATCGACATCGGCAGCTTGTATGACACGGGCATCAACGGCATCAAGATCGGCATGGCCATGACGAACTTCGGCGGCAAGATGAAACTGAGTGGCCGTGATCTTACGCAAAAGAATGTTGATCCCGATCCCACGCGCGGCGGCAATATCGGCCAGTCCGCGGATTTGGTGGTCAGTTCGTGGCCGCTGCCGTTGAACTTTCGCGTGGGGCTTTCATATGAGTTGTTTAAATCTGAAGCGAACGCGCTTTTGCTTGCCGCGGATTTCAATCACCCCACGGACGCGGACGAGCGCCTCAACCTCGGCGCGGAGTACATGATCGCGAAACGCATCTTCCTGCGCGGCGGCTACAAGTTCAACTATGATGAAGAATCATTCACTGCCGGCGGCGGTTTGAACTTGCCGATCACGAATTACAATTTGATGATTGACTACTCGTTTCAAGAGTTCGGCATCTTGGGCGAGACGCATCGCTTCTCGCTCGGCTTCAGATTATAATCGGAGGAGGAGGGCGGAACGGGGCAACCTTGCAGCAGTCGCGAGGTTGCCTTTTGTTTTTGGGGAAAGATCATATGACGTAGTCACGGCGTCGACGCCAAAAAAATTGTGAGAGAAGCACCCGCTTCGGTGTCTATTCTGGTAATTCCCCTCGTCTAAGATTATCACGTTCAAAATTTGGCTCCGGGCTGGACGGCCGGAGGCTGCTTACAGCGTATGAACTCCGCGCGGCACACAGGATCTTTTCCGCCGTTGCGCGTCAAGCGTTGCTTCTTGTCACGATGCACCAAACAAGAGCCGAGGTCTCATGAAGTATTCGGATTTTGACTTGGCATTCGAGCGCAGCGGGGATCGTTATCGCGTGCGCATTTTAAATTCGCCCTCTGGGCAAGCCGAGGGCGAATTTGACTTGCCCTTTGCCGAGCTTGAAGTCGAAAACTTTCTGTTGAAAATCGGCCGGCCGATGCGCAAGGTGCGCCGGGTTGACGCACCGGAATTGGAAAGCACAAAAAATTTTGGCGGGCGGCTTTTCGACGCGGTTTTTAATAATGAAGTGCGCGGTTGTTTTCGCAGCAGTCTGGACGAAGCTCTGCGTAACGGCGGCGGGCTTCGCATCCGCCTGCGCCTCTCCAACATTCCGGAGCTTGCCGACCTGCCCTGGGAATATCTCTACAATCCCGCGCTCAACCGCTTTTTCTCCCTCTCCAAAGAAACCCCGATTATTCGCTACCTCGATCTGCCGGAAAGAGTCCGGCCGTTCGCCGTGTCGATGCCTTTGCGGGTGTTGGTGATGATTTCCAGTCCGTATAATTATCCCCGCCTCGACGTTGAACGGGAATGGCACAAGCTCAAAGAAGTTTTGAGCGATTTGGAGCAACAGGGCTTGGTGATATTGGATCGTTTGGACAAGGCCACGCTGGTGGAATTGCAGCGCTTGTTGCGACAGAAGGAATATCACGTCTTCCATTTTATCGGGCACGGCGGTTTTGAGCAAAAATCCCAAGACGGGATTTTGGTTTTGGAAGATGAAAAAGAGCGCGGCCGCACCGTCAGCGGGCAATATCTCGGCGCAGTGCTGCACAATCATCAATCGTTGCGGCTTGCCATTCTCAACGCGTGCGAGGGCGGCCGCACGTCGCGCACCGATCCTTTTTCCGGAGCGGCGCAGAGCCTAGTGCAGCAAGGCATTCCCGCGGTCATCGCCATGCAATTTGAAATCACCGACGAGGCGGCGATTACTTTTGCGCGCGAGTTTTACACCGCGCTGGCCGACAACTATCCGGTCGATACGGCGCTCGTCGAAGCGCGCACCGCGATCTTTGCGCACGGCAACAACGTGGAATGGGGCACGCCGGTGTTGTATCTGCGCGCGCCGGACGGGAAAATTTTTGACATCGCCGCGGCCGGGAAAAAAGCCAAAAAGAAGCAAGCCGAGGCCTCGCTGCTCGCCGCCGCGCAAATTGCGGGTCGGAGCGTGGATGAGCTGCCTAAAGAATTAGTGCAGGCGATTGCGCACCCCATTCCCGAGGTGCGTGAAGGGGTGGTGAAAGTGTTGGAGGGTTTGTTGGGCGGCGTACACAGAGAACTGGGTTTACGCGCGGAGGAGGCTTTAAAAAAACTTGCACTGGATGACAGCCGGAAGGTGGTGGCTGCGGCGCAAACATGTTTGACGCGATACTATGAAACGCTTAAAACGCAGGAACAAGTAGCCGACGCGACTGCAACCGATATTGACGGCGTCATCACGATTGATGAGCATGGCACAATCGAGCGCTTCAATTCCGTCGCGGAGCGCATCTTCGGTTTTACCGCTGCGGAGGCGCTTCAGCATGAGGTTTCGATCTTAATGCCCTCGCCGGATCGCGAACGGCATCAAAGCTACGTCGCAAACTATGTTAAAACCGGCGAGAAAAAAATCATCGGAAAGCGCCGCGAAGTTTTGGGTCAGCGCAAGGACGGCACGACCTTTCCCATGGATATTTCAGTGACCGAAGCTCTCGACGGGGAAAAGCGTTTTTTTACCGCGATTGTTCAAGATATTACCGCGCGCAAACGCGCGGAAGAAGAGTTGCACAAAACTCAAGCTCTGGCCGAGGCCGGCCCCGAGGCCAAGCCTCAAATTCGCGCCGCGCCCGTGGGAAAAACGCTCTCAAAATTTTCCTCCGTGACATTGCGATTGGGCGGCGTTATCGGCCTCATTTTCATTTTGGCCGTGGGCGCATACCTTTGGCTGCGGCCGCAATCCGAACCGGAAAAAGAAAGTTTTGGCGGCCGCGCCGCGCTTGAGCCAAACGCCGGTTCCGATTCCACCAAAGGTGAAAGGAGCAACCTGCTTCTTCCTTCTCCATTGCAACCGGAAACAACCCGGGTGCCGCCAAAGGTGGAACGCCCCGTGGCGAAAGAGACGTCGAGTTTGGCCAAAGAACCCTCCTCCGCGCCCAAATCTTCTCAAACCCAAGAGGGCGAAGCCTCGGCCGGACGTGATAACGCCGTTGCCGCGCAGCAAACCATGCTGACGGCAAAGCAAAGCGTCTCCGGTAGCACGAGCGATAAAAGCGCGAATGCCGATTATCAAAGCGCCGAACAACTGGGCGCGGCGGCCGCGGTGCAATTGCAGGCGGGCGAGTTTCGCTCCGCGCAGACCGCGTTTGAGCAAGCGAGCCGCCTTTATGACGCGGCGGCCGCGAGCATCACCCGTGCACTCAAACAACGCGTGGAATCGGCGCAGGCCGCGATGCGCGAAGCCAAGGACAAAGCCGAGCGTGCCGGCGTCAACAGCGTCGCGTTGCGCCCAGCGAATGAAGCGGCCGCGGAGGGCGATCGCGCTTATGAAACGGAGCGCTATGAAAAAGCCGAAGAGCAATTTCAATCCGCAAAAGAGCTCTATCTCGCTGCGGCGAGCGAGTTGCAGGACGCGCAGGCCCGGCTGGCCCAAGATCAAAACGCGAAACGCGCGGCGTTGGATAAAAAGATTGACGAGCTCGCGATTAAATGCCGGACGGCCTTTGAGCAGGAAGAAATCAAGACACTGAAAAATATTTTGCTCTTCAGTGAAAACTTCGAAGCGCAATGGTCGGGCTTTTTTAAGCAGAGCGAGGATATTAAAGCGGATTGGGCGAGCGAAAACGGGCAGATGAGCGAGACGCGCGCAACCGTCGAGGTGGCTTTCATGTTGCAGTTCGGCGACAACAAAAATCAAAAACAGAATATTACCGTGAGATACGCCTGGACCTTGACACTGCAAAGCGGCGCGTGGGTTCTCAGCTCCGTCACGGTTCTAAAATGATTGCACAAATAATTCACCACGGTTTCAGTCACTCTTCAAGGAGGGTAGTGCCATGTTGAAGCAAACTTTGTATGGTTTCTGCGCAGTTCTCTTGCTGGCGAATACGAGTTATGCGCAACTCAATCAAGTATTCAACAACGTTTTCAATCAGGTCTTAAAAGATGATTTGGTGCTGTCGCCCGGCGAGCATGCGCAACACTTCTTTCCCGCGGCAAGGGAAGCGGAAAGCCGGCTCACACCGGCGTTAAACTCGTTGATCACGAGCAACGTGGCTTCCTTTCCTCTAACTTCCACGGTTGCGGGTATCACTTGGGACGTTTCCTCGGGCGCGCCGGTCAGTATCAAGGAAAGCCTGGGCCCGGTGTTCGCCGAAACCGCTGAAACTCTGGGAAAGGGACGGCTCAATCTCGGGTTCAATTATTCCTATTTGAACTTGGCGAAATTCCGGGGCGTGGCCACGGAAGCGCTGCGCTTTGCTTTCACCCATGAAGACAATAACGACAACGACGTTTTGGGAGACGCCGAAACCGAAACCGATGTGATCGATGTGCTCCTAGGCATGGACGTGAATGCCAATCTGCTTGCCGCATTCGCAACCGCGGGCATTACCTCGAATCTCGACTTCGGCATTGCGATTCCGGTTATCGATCTCAGAATCGCAGGGCAAGCGCAGGCCTCGCTTTATGGACGGACCGCCGGCATTGATCACAAATTTCAAGGTAACGACCCGCTGAATCCCCAATTATCGGACGTAGTCTCTTACCAAGAAAGGGCGACCGGCGTGGGCGATCTCGCTTTCCGTTTAAAATATCACATCATCCGCAGCGCCAAAATCAATTGCGCCGTGCTGGGAGATTTGCGCCTGCCGACCTGCGACGAGAAGAATTTTATGGGCGCGG
>CAYNDW010000455.1:0-5632 GCA_964395375.1 uncultured Cytophagia bacterium | reverse complement strand
CAGCAAATGGGCGCAGCTCAAAGGCATCACTGTGGTTGGCACCGGCGACTTCGTGCATCCCGGCTGGTTGGACGAGTTGCGCAAGAAGCTCGAACCCGCCGAAGCCGGACTCTTCAAACTCAAAAAGGAGTTCGCAGACCTCACGCAGCCCGAAGTGCCCAAGGCTTGCGCGGGTGAAGTGCGCTTCATGCTCACCGTGGAAATTTCGAGCATCTATAAACGCCTCGACAACGTGCGCAAGATTCACAACGTCGTGTTCGCACCGAGCTTTGAGGCCGCGCTGAAATTGCAAGCGCGCTTGGAAGCCATCGGCAACATCCGCTCCGACGGTCGCCCCATTCTCGGCCTCGATTCGCGCGACTTGTTGGAGATCGTGCTCGAAACCGATCCGCTCTCCTTCCTCGTGCCCGCGCATATTTGGACGCCGTGGTTTGCGGTGCTCGGTTCCAAAGGCGGCTTCGATTCAATGGAAGATTGCTTTGCCGATCTTTTGCCGCACATCTTTGCGGTTGAGACTGGCCTCTCTTCCGATCCGCCGATGAATTGGCGGCTCAAACAGCTCGATCGTTTCGTGCTCGTTTCCAACTCCGACGCGCACTCGCCGCCGAAACTTGCGCGCGAGGCGAATCTGTTCGACGCCGAGCTTTCGTATCCCGCGATCCATCGCGCGTGGAAGGATGAAAGCGATCGCGGCTTTCTCGGCACGATTGAATTTTTTCCCGAAGAGGGCAAATATCATTACGACGGCCATCGCGAATGCAAAACGCGTTTGCATCCGCAAGAGACCGCGGCGCACAACGGCAATTGTCCCGTGTGCCATCGGCCCGTCACCGTCGGCGTGATGGCGCGCATCGAAGCGCTCGCGGATCGTGCCGAAGGTGAGCGCCCGCCGCGTTGGCGTCCGTACACGAATCTCATTCCATTGCCCGAAGTCATCGGCGACGCGCGCGGGCAAGGCGCCACCACCAAAGGCGTGAATGAAGTATTCGAAAATTTGCTCAAGCACGTGGGGAATGAGTTGCACATTTTGCAAGACGCGCCGTTGGAAGAGATCAAAAAATACGCGGGCGAAGTCGTGGCCGAGGGCATTCGCCGTATGCGCAGCAGCGCAGTGAAAATCGCCGCGGGTTATGACGGTGAGTATGGCACGATTCATCTTTTTACGGATGAAGAAAGAAAAGAATTTTTGCGACGTGCGAGTGCGGTTGAGATTGAGTTTGAAGCGCAACACCCCCCTCAAGGGGGGAATAGCATTTCGCGCGAAGACGATGTCGATAATTCCCCCCTTGAGGGGGGATTAAGGGGGGTGTCGTCCGCGTCAACTAAACCCGCGAAGGCTCCGAGTAAAAAAAAAGTCTCAGCCGAAAATGAAGCCGAAGCGGCGTCGTTCGATTTAAATTTTAACAACGGCGCCGCGCCGCCTTCTCCTGCCGAAGAAGAAGCCGCTTCTTCTTTAATCAAACCATCAAAGCTTGCGCTACTCAATCCTTCGCAGCAACGCGCCGTGCAACATCGCGGCACGCACTTGTTGATTGTTGCCGGTCCCGGCACGGGCAAGACGCACACACTCGTGCATCGCATCTTGCATGTCGTTGAGCAGGGCGTTTCACCCGAAGCAGTGCTCGCCATCACTTTCACCAACAAGGCCGCGGAAGAAATGCAGCGCCGCTTGCGCGAGCATTTGGGCGAAGCCGCGCAACGACTCACCACCGGAACGTTTCATGCGTTCTGCTTGAACTTGCTGCGCGAACGCGGATTTGGTTTTGAGATTGTTGATGAAGAGAGGCAAAAAGAAATTGCGAAAGCGCTTTGGCCGGAAGCTTCGGCTGCGGAGCGGCAAGCGTGGCTCGAAGAAATTTCTTTGCAAAAGGCGAAGCGCAATTGTAGCCCCGGCCCCTTGTGGGCCGATGATGACGTGCATGATGCAGCGCCCCACAAGGCGATGCTCAATTGTAGCCCTGGCCCCTTGTGGGCCGATGATAACGTGCACGATGCAGCGCCCCACAAGGGGATGCTCAATTGTAGCCCCGGCCCCTTGTGGGCCGATGATAACGTGCATGATGCAGCGCCCCACAAGGGGGCGGGGCTACGAGCAATGCCTTATCAAACCGCGCTGCGCCGCGAGCGGCTTTGGGATTTCGATGACATTCTGCTCGAAGCGATCGCGCTCATCGAAAACGACCAAGCCGTGCGCGAGCAATTGCATGCGCGCTATCGCTGGCTCTTCGTGGATGAGTATCAAGACCTCAATCCCGCGCAGCATCGTTTGCTCAAGCTACTCGTGCATGCGAACGCGCTCGTCACCGCAATCGGCGATCCCAATCAAGCCATTTATGGTTTTCGCGGCTCGGAGGTGAGTTACTTTACCAACTTCGCCAAAGATTTTCCCGGCGCAGTGGAAATGCGTTTGGAGGAGAATTATCGCTCCGGCGCGAATATTCTATCGGCCTCGGGGCAAGTGATCGAGCGCGGCGAGGAAACATTCGCGCTGCCGCTCTCCGCGGCGTTGTTGACCGAAGGCCGCTTGACGATTTACGCCGCGCCTACGGACAAAGCCGAAGCCGAGTACGTCGTGCATGAAATCGAAAAGATGGTGGGCGGCACGAGCATGTTTTCGCAAGACACGCGGCGTGTCGAGCGCGAAGAAGAAGGCTCGCGCAGCTTCGGCGACTTTGCGATTCTGTATCGCCTCAATGCGTTGCGCGGCCCGCTGGAAGAAGCGCTCGAACGTTCGGGCATGCCGTATCAAATCTCCGGCGACGCGCCGCTCGTGCAACGCGCCGGCGTGTTGCCATTGCTTGCTTTGATTCGCCACGCCGCAGGTTTGAGTTTTCAAACGAAGCATGTGGTGGAGCTTATCGCTATACTCACGCCCGGCTTCGGCGAGGTTTCCGCGCACAAGATGATCGAAGCGTTGCCGCAGTTCGAGTTGGAAAAGATGGCGCGCTTTGCCGAAGCTGAAAACCTCGGCGCTAAAGTGAAGTCCGCGCTTTTAATCACACAACAAAGCTTTTTGCTTTATAAAAAAACCGCGCAAGAGCACGGCCTGGCGCAGGCGCTCGAAAGCTTTTATCAAACACCAGGGCTTAAAACTTTTCTGCAAGAGCATAAAACTCTGCACGAAAATTGGATGCGCGTGGCGCGCCTCGCCCGGCGGCGCGAATCCGTGCGCGCGTTTTGTGATGCGCTGGCATTGGAAAGCGCGAGCGATCACTTCGAAGCGCGCGCGGAGAAGATCGCGCTGATGACGTTGCATGCTTCGAAAGGCTTGGAGTTTCCCGTGGTGTTTATTGTCGGATGTGAAGAGCATTTGGCGCCGATGCAACTTGAAACGCTCGCCGGCGATCCCGCGGAAGAGCGGCGGCTATTTTATGTCGGCATGACGCGCGCGAAAGAGCAGCTTTATCTTTTGCGTGCAATGAAACGCCGGCTCTTCGGCAAAGTCTGCGAGCATGCGCCTTCGCGCTTTTTATCCGATATTGAAGAGCAGCTCAAAGCCTATGAGCATTGGCAAGCCAAGCCGCAGAAGCAGGTTGAGAAAGTGATGGACAATCAATTAGATTTGTTTTAATCTTTTACTCAAATCAAAATGGGAGCTTATATGGCTAAAAAGACCGTGAAGCAAACCGCGCCGCAGCAAGAACCGACGCTTGCTATGCTCTTGCAATTTTTGCAAGAGTTGCGCGATGAAACTAGAGCAGGCTTTCAAAAAGTTGATCAAGGTTTCGAGAAAGTTGATCAACGATTCGAACAGGTTGATCAACGCTTCGAGCAAGTCGATCAACGCTTTGAGCAAGTCGATCGACGCTTCGAGCAGCAAGATCAACGTTTCCTGCAACAAGATCAACGCTTCTTGCAACAGGACCAGCGCTTTCAGAACCTGGAAGCATTGATCTTGCGGATTGAGCAAGAAATCCGCAAAGACATGAATGCCGGCTTCGAGACGATCAAAGAACAAATGAGAAAAGATAATCGCGAAGGCGGAGACTACCTCAAGGAAATGGGCGACCATTTTCGCAAACGCGTAGAAGCGCTCGAACTAGAGTTTCCCGTTCTGAAAAATCGTTTCGAAAGCTTTCAAAGAATCATCCTGGAAAAACTGGAAGAACGTGGCCAAGCATTAGCATGAAACCTCACGATAACAATCCCGCGCTCTCCCCCGAAATGCGCCTCGACAAATGGCTCAAGGCCGCGCGCATTTATAAAACGCGCGAAGAGGCCGGACAGGCGTGTGACCTAGGGCGCGTGAAAGTCAACGATCAGGTCGCGAAGCCTTCGCGCGACGTACGCGTGGGCGACGTGCTCATCGTCAAAGTCACGAATCACTATCGCACGCTCGAAATCAAAGAGCTGCCGCAGCGCGGGCTTTCGGCGAAAGACGCGAAACTCGTTTATCACGAAACCACGCCGGAGTTGCCGCCGGAGACGGTGGAGTTGATGAAGCTCTTCAAACAACAAGCGCGGCAATTGCCCACGCCGGAAAAGGGCCGTCCCACCAAAAAATCGCGCCGCGAAATGGAGCGGTGGCGAGGCAAACTCTGATTGGAGTGATGGATTGATGGAGTTTTGGATTAATGGTTCAAGCCTCCACAACTCCATTACTCCACAAATCCACTGCTCCATCAATCCAATAACACAAAACCTTCATGAAGAAAACCAAACTCCTCGCAGCGCTGCTCGGCGGTTGCCTCGGCTTTCTCTCCTTCCCGGAAATCAATTGGACGCCGTTGATCATCGTCGCGTATGTGCCCTACTTCTGGCTGCTTAATCATTGCGAGGGCATCAAGGAAACGATGTGGCACACGTGGCTCTATTCCGCGGTGATGACGCTCGGCGGATTTTTTTGGATCGCGCACACGGCCATGGAGTTCGGCGGGTTGCCGTGGTTCGCGGCGGCACCGATTCTCTTGCTCTATGCCGCGGTGGGCAGCATCAATCTCGCGGTCACGGGCGGCGTTGTTGCGCTCTTGCGTAAGAAGCTTTCGCTGCAATGGCAAGCGCTGTGGATTCCCGCGGTGTTCGTCGCGATTGAGGCTTTCTTTCCCAAATTGTTTTATTGGTACGCGGGCAATGCAATTTATCAAGTCCTACCTTTCATTCAAATCGCCGATCTCGGCGGCGCGATTATGTTGACCACGCAAATCCTGTGGGTGAATTATGCCGTGTTCGCGTTGCTCGATCAGTTCCTTCTTCCTCGTGTGAAGACATTTAAAAATTCGCCGCGCCACTTCGCGCCGCGCGAAGCCATTGCCACCATTACGCTCGGTTGCGGCATCGCGCTGTTTAGTTTTGTTTATGGAAAAGCCCGTTTGCAAGAAGTCGATGCGCACATGAGCCGAGCCCCGCAAAAGAATATCGGCGTAGTGCAAGGCAACCTCGGCAATCTAGATCGCTTGCTCGCGCAATACGGCCATCGCGAAACGCTGGAAAAGGCGGTTGAGATTCATCGCGATCTCACGCTCGCGTTACATCAACAACAAACGCAACCGCTCGATCTCGTGCTCTGGCCCGAGGGCACGTATCCTTATCCCTTTCCGGACAAACGTCCCGAGCATCAAGCGTTGGCGGAATTGACGCACGCGATCAATGCGCCGCTCGTGACCGGCGGGCACGCAACGCAGCGCGAGCCGGA
>CAYNDW010000454.1:0-5636 GCA_964395375.1 uncultured Cytophagia bacterium | reverse complement strand
AGAGCTTTTTTGAAATTTTTTAAAGCCGCACGGTTTTATAGCCAAAAGGCATTGGGAATGTGTTTGATCTCGACTTCCGTGCCTCGACGCGCGACTGCGATCACGTCGAAGCGGCAATCCCGATTCTCAATCTTGTTGAACGTGAGGTAGGCTTGCGCGATCCGTCCGAGTTGGCGCTGCTTCTTGGGCGTGACCCACGACATGGCGTCGCCCATCGTGTCCGTGCTCTGCGTCTTTACTTCCACAAAAACCAAAGTGCCATGATCATCCGCGACAATATCAATCTCGCCCACTTGCCCGAGACGAAAATTTTGTTTGAGTATTTTATACCCCAACGTTTGCAGATATGCCGCGGCGCGTTGCTCGCCCCAATTGCCGAGCGTGTTCTTGGTTTGCTCCATCGTGCGAACTCCTCTCATGAGTTTTGACTTTTAAGTTTTCATGGCCTACTTCGTTCGCGGTCAAAACGCCTCGGCTTCATTTCGAGCTTGCAATGCGCGCGGGCGAAAGGTGCGCCGATGAATCGCGCACGGGCCGAGCGCTTTGAGCGCTTGCAAGTGCTTGGGGGTGGGATAGCCTTTGTGCAGCGCGAAGCCGTAATCGGGAAATTGGCGATGATAATAATCCATAATCAAATCGCGCACGACTTTCGCGATGATCGAGGCGGCTCCAATTGTAAACGAAAGCCCGTCACCTTGAATGATTGTTGTTTGCGACACTTCCATTTTGAGGCGCGTGCGGCCATCGACCAACACGTGCTCTGCCGGCTCTTTGAGCGCGAGAATCGCTTTGCGCATGGCATACAAAGAAGCTTGCAGAATATTCAACTCATCAATCTCTCCCGCGCCGACGATGCCGACGCCATAGTCATAGCATTTTGAGATAATCGTCGGGAAAAGTTCGAGCCGCTCGGTGTGCGTGAGCTTTTTGGAATCGTCTACCCCGGCGATTCTTTCTTCCGGAGGAAAGACAACCGCCGCAGCGACAACCGGCCCGGCGAGCGGCCCGCGCCCGGCTTCATCGACTCCGATCACGCGCGTGAGCCCGGTTTGCCAAAGTTGTTTTTCATAATACAGCTTGTCAATGTGAGTTTGCGAAGTGCCGGTCTTGCGCGACTGTCTACGAGCAGGATTGTTTTCCAACCTCATTCCTTCTTTTTTAGAACCACACGCGCCGGCGCGCCTTCCAAACCAACGAGTTTGAGCGGTAAACAAATCATTTCATACTCGCCGGCGGTTATGTTGGAGAGCGCGAGATTTTCAATGATAAGACCGCCGTGTTGCAGAAGAATGTGATGCGCTTCGGCTTGCGTTGCGTTCATAGCATCAACCGAGGGGCTATCAATTCCCACGAGCTTCATCTTTTTTTCAACCAAAAGCTTTGCTGCTGAAGCCGTGAGCCAAGCTGTTGGGCGAGAAAGGAGCGCGTCGCGCGTCGAGGTTTTTATCAACAAGCGCGCGCACGACTCCGGCAATAATCGCCGCAGTTGTTCCGCAGGGATACCATGCCTCGTGATGATCTCGACGACGTGCGCCGAGCCGATAAGTGTTTCCAGCGGAATTTGCTCGATGCTTGCTCCATTCGGCACAAAATGCAACGGCGCATCGACATGTGTGCCGAGGTGCGCGGAAAGGGCGATCGCGCTGAGGCAGCAATTCTCGCCGCGTTCGTAAGCCATGAGCTTTTGCACGACCAAACCCGGATCGCCGGGGAATGGCGGAGTGGATTCATCGAGCGGCAAGGTGACGTCGAGCCAAGGCAAGGGGGTTTCTCTGAATTTTATTGTCCGCGAAAATACGCGCGCAGCGATGCTTTACGGCGTGCCGGTGTTTTATCGAAGAGAATGCCTGAAGCCATCACTATATGCTTACTTCCTCGCACGAAACAAAACGAAAAGTCCGGCGACAAAAAAAATCGTGTTGCCCATCCATGCGCCGACAAGCGGAGCAAGTGAGCCGCTTTGCGCCAACGTTTGGCCGGTTTTCACGGTGCCGAAATAAAGAAAGGCAATGACGAGCGTGAGCGCGACGCCGACCGCGCCGCTCGAACGCAAACGCCCGACCGCCAGCGGCGCGCCGAAGAGCACGATGATGAAATTGGCGAAAGGGAAAGCGATTTTCAAATAAAGATCAACCAGCCAGCGCTCGGGATTGCCGCCGTTGTTCGCCACTTCCGTGATGAACTGTTGCAGCTCGCCAAACGACATCTCCTCCGGATCTTTTTGCACTTGGTTAAGCACTTCGGGGGTGAAAAAAAGATTGGGCAGAGGCAACGTATCGAACTTGGCCGCGACTTCGCCGCCGTTGCTAAAGGTGCGCTCGTAGCCGTGCGTTGCTAACCAAGCATTTTCGTGCCAGCGCAAAGTATTGGCGTCAATACGGTGCAAGATGAACACGCCCTCGTAATCTTGAATGCTCACTTTCTCCGCGACTTTCGCTTCGGCATTATAGAAACCGATGAACACGCGCCGGCTTCCGCCTTGAGTTGTAGGCGAGGCGCTTGTGGTTGGTACATAATTTTGCAAATAGATGTTGGAAAGCCGTGCGGGCAGGTTTTGCGGCATGCGATCCATGTGGCGGTCTTTGATCTCGGCTTTGCGTTGATTGGCGACGGGCACGACTTTCTCCGCAAACAGCATCAGCCCGAGGCTGAGCGTGAAGGCGATAAGATAGATCGGCGCTAAAATGCGATAGAGCGAAACGCCGGAGGCTTTCATCGCGGTCAGTTCGTTGTACTTGCTCAACTGTCCGATGCTGAAGAGCGCCGCGAGCAGCATGGCGATGGGGAACATCAACACGATGATGTAGGGCGTGAAGTAAAAATAGTAGCTCGCGATGACGAGGCCCGGCACGCCGCGGTCGATGTAATCGGAGAGGCGCTCCACCAAATCAATCACGATAAAAATGCTGATGAACGCAATGATGGGGAAGCATAACGTGAAGAGAAATTTTTTAGCCAGATAGCGGTCGAGTAGGCGCATAAGATTGCGGTCAATAACACAACTTCAAGACACTAAAATTTTTAATTCGCGTTGATTGGTGTCTATTCGCGGTTGGGATTTGTGAAAGTCATTTCGTGACGCTGCCTGGCGCTCCTTTTCGCCTCACAAACCATTTCAGTATGGCAGCCAAGTTCAACGCCGTTCTTTCATAAGTTGCGCGCCAGAGAAAATACAGCCCCGCCATACCCACGACGATATTGGCAGACCACATGGCGAGAAAAGGCGAAATGATTTCGCGATCGGCCAAGTCTTCGCCTCCCACTAAAAAAGTCCAATAGAGCAAAAAGAAAATCAAACTCAACCCGCCGCCCGTTGCCAAGCCGGCGCGCCGCGACATGATTCCCAAGGGCGCGCCGATGAGCACAAACACGATGCAGGCCACGGGAATCGAGTATTTTTTTTGTACCTCCACGGTGAGCGCTTGATTCTTGCGCACCAAACCGTCAATCATGCTCGCGTCGCGCTCAAGGTAGTTTAAAAGTTGGCGTTGTTGCAAGAGCACTTTCGCAGCCCACTTGATTTTGGGCGGCGTTACGCTCGTACGCGCCAAGCTTGAATCCACCGCTGTGTGTGGAGCGGGCTGCATGCGCAACACCGGCAACGCGCGCGCGATTGCGGAATCGCTTGGCGTCGTGATGACGCGCGCCAATGGCGGCGTCAAGCTCAGCGCCACGGTGGTATTGAGGCGGCTGCGCAATTCGCGGATTTCTTTTTCATTGCTCGCCACTTCCGAGCGCATTTGCGCGGCGCTCTTCTCGCGGTCGCCGCGATATTCCGAATCGCTGCGGCTTAAGGCCAGGCCGTCGACCACAATGGTGAAGACATGCCGCGGAAAGGCAATGCGCCGGAACTCTTCCGGCTTTTTATAATCGATTTCCTGCATCTCGCCGTCGAAGAGCGTGAGCACGAGCGCACTCTGCGTGGGATGCAATGCGATGTAGCCGCGCCGTGCGGAGATGTGACGGCTTTGTTCGCGGCTGCTGTAATCCGTGAGCAACAAATTCCGCGCTTTGGTGACATTGGCACTATCTTCTAACTCTTGCACGAGCAGGCCAAAGTTGGGCACGTCGTCATACCACACACCCGGCTCGATGTTGATGGTTGGCCGCTTGCGGCCAATGTCATTGGCCAACAGGCGCGTGCGATGATTGAAATCGGGCAGCACGTTATTGTTGAACCAAATCAGCGCCAGCGCCAACATCGCGGAAGCAAACAGCGCCGGCCGCACAATGGCCCAAATACTAACTCCCGTTGCTTCCATCGCGGCGATTTCACTGTCCGCGGAGAAACGGCCAAAGGCCATGAGCGTGGCCGTAAGCATGGCCATGGGCACCGCCAACGCGACGATCCACGCCATATTGAGCAGAAAAAATTCGAGCACGACGTACCACGGCAGGCCTTTGCTCAAGATGCGGCTCAATTCCCGAAAGAGCAGATTGAGCAAGAAGAAAAGCGTGATCACAAAGAAGGCAAAGATAAACGGCCCGAGGTGCTCGCGAATGATGTAACGGGCGAGGAGAAATTTGCGCATGGGAGAAAGAAGCATTGAAAATTGAGAATTGCAAATTGAAAATTCGTCCGGCGGCGCGCGCCGGAACTATGGCCTTGCGCCGTGCGTTAGGGCTTTGATGCGTTTTGATCTTCCTATTCGATAATTGCGCCTTCCTCAAAATTGTCATTCAGCAGGAATCTTTTTCTGTTCTGGAGATCTACTCCAGCGCTAAAAAAGATTCCTGCTGAACGACAGGGGGAGGAGCGTGCTTCGCATTGTCGAACGCGAGCGTCAAACCTCATCAAGCAGGGAGGTCTACGCTTTCACAAGTGACTGCGGCCATGCGCGCCGACATTTCCCTTGCTTCTCAACGGCTCAATCACTATAATTCGCGGCATTTTTAACAAAAATTTTCACTCCCGAACTCAACCCCAGAGGGCCTATCGACTGCTTTGCTACTGGATTTTTTTAGATGCCAGAGTCGGCTTTTTCTTTTTTGCGTTTGATCACGGACGATCATGGGAAAAAGCGTGATTCGGTCTTTCGGCGCGCTGCTGCGCCGGAATTTTGAGACGGCATCGAATACCCTTTATAGGAAGAAGGTCAATTCATTTGATCCTTAGCGCGACGCGGAGTGGGGAAAGCAACTTTGCGCAGCGCGAGGGATCGCCGAAAGAAGTCAAAGCACGAAGAGTCATGATCTGTATTAAGAATCCAGTGTCGAAGGCCGCACACGTCGCGTTGTTTTACTGCTTGGTTGTCGCCTCCTGCATTTTTCCCACCACATTATCGTTTGGACAAAGCGCCTCCGAGCCTACGGTGCGGGCGGAAATTGGTTTGCGTTTGCCCGACGCGAGTTGGCTCGACCCCCGCGTTTATCCTTTTGAAGAGCAGCCCAAGAGCGGCATCTCGCTCGCCGGTTCGGTGACGCCGTTGTTGCGTTGGCAGCCGGTTTCGATGCAACGCAAAGTCACGGTGGATTCCACGGGCAAAAATATTTCCGTGCGCGAGGAGTTGTTCAACGAACCGCTGCGCTTGCCTTATGCCGCGACGCTCTCGGATTATTTTACGTATCGCATGTTGTACGAGCAGCGCATGCTGTGGTATCGCACCGCGAGCAAAAGCGTCTATACGACTTTGGAA
>CAYNDW010000453.1:0-5651 GCA_964395375.1 uncultured Cytophagia bacterium | reverse complement strand
ATCCACCGGAAGTTTTTTATGCACCTCCATGCCGATCGTGTTGAAAGTCAACGCCACGGCTTTCGCCGATAACACGCCGGCCGCAAATTCGCGCATGCGGTCGAGTAGATTGCCGACGGTGTCGTTGCGCGCATCGATGGACCACACGACATCGCTCATCGTCGTCACTAACTCGCGGCTCATCGCGCCGATTTTGTGAAGCGAGGCGAGCAGTTCCGGAGAGCCGGCGCAGTCTTGAATCAATTCGGAGTGCAAAGAAATTTTCGTCAAAGTTGCGCCGATGTCGTCGTGCAAATCGCTGGCAATACGCACGCGCAGGCGTTCGATTTCCAGCAGGCGTTCGAGACGATGATGAACGAGCCCGGTCAGCATGCCGAGGCTCGCAAGCACGGCGCACAGGCGAAACCACCACGTTTGCCAAAACGGCGGCGCAATGAAAATTCGCAGCGCCGTGCCGGCTTCATTCCACACGCCGTCGCTGTTTGCGCCTTTGACGCGAAACACGTATGCGCCCGGTGTTAAATTCGTGAAGGTCGCATGCTGCTGCGGGCCGGAAAAAATCCAATCTTCGTTGAAGCTTTCCATTTTATAGGCGTATTCATTTCTTTCCGGCTGTGTGAAATCCAGTGCCGCAAATTCGAAAGAAAAGAAAATGTCATCGTAGGAGAGTTTCAGTTCCGCGAGCGCGTTAATCGCCGTATCGAGAGCCACGGCTTTGTTGAACTTGTTGAAAGCGGTGAGCACGAGGCTCGGCGGCGTGGATTTCGTTTTTAAATCCTGCGGATAAAAGCGATTGACGCCCTTGGGTCCGCCGAAAAAAAACTCGCCGTTGCGGCTTTGATAAAAAGCGCACTGATTGAACTCATTCGCCAGCAAGCCGTCTTTTTGCGCGTCAAACGTCACAAACTTTTGGCCCGGCGGCAGAAGGTCATTGAACTTGCAAAGGCCGTTGTGAGTGCTGAGCCAAAGATTGTTTGCCGCACCCGCTTCGCCCATGATGCCGAAAACGACGTTATTGGGAAGGCCGTCCTGTTCGAGATAATGGCTGAACTTTTCCGTGGCCGGGTCGAAGCGATTCAGTCCGCCGTTCGTGCCGATCCATAAGATGCCGTTCTCATCTTCAAAAACGCAGTAAATGATATTGTCGCTCAAGCTTTGCGGATTTGCACGATCATTTTTGTAGTGCGTGAATTCTGCCGTGGCGCGCTCCATGCGATTCAAACCGCCGCCGTACGTGCCGATCCAAAACCGCTTAGAGCGATCTTCGAAAATCCACGTGACGCCGTTTTGACTCAGGGATTTTGAAACCGCGGGTTGCGACAAAAAACGCACGAAGCGCTTGTGCGAGCGATCAAATTTATTCAAGCCGCCGAGCGTGCCGATCCACAAATCACCGGCGCGGTCTTCGTAGATTGTAGTGACGAAATTTTGCGAGAGGCTGAGGCCATTGGAAGTGTCGCGCCGAAAGTGCGTAAAGCTTTGACGCGCACGATCAAGCCGATTCAAACCTCCTCCGAAAGTGCCGATCCACATATCGCCGTTCTTGTCCTCGTGCAGCGCTTGCACGAAATTTAAACTCAAACTGTTGGCATCTTTGGGATTTTTTTGATAATGCCGGAGAAACTTCGAGCCGGTCTCGAACACGCTTATACCTTCAGGCGTTCCGATCCAGAGATTGCCGCTGCGATCCTCAGTGATGGCATTCACGCTACTGTGAATCAGACTTTCAGAATTATCGGGGATATTTTTGAGGTGGCCGATTTTCTTGCTCGGCGCTTGCACCTTGTTCAAGCCGCCGTTCGTGCCGATCCACAAATTGCCGGCGCGATCGAGATACTGCGTCAGAATCCAATCATTGCTCAACGTGTGCGGATTATTCGAATTGCTCTTGAAGATTTGATACTCGCCGGTTTGTGGAACATAGGCAATCAAACCCCTGCCGGAAGTGCCGAGCCACAAAACCCCTTCCGTATCTTCGACCATCGAGCCAATGATGCTGAAACTCTCGCGGTCGGAGCTTGCCACCGGAACCGTGAGCACTTGTTTTTGGTCCACGCTGACGCGCGCCAGGCCGCCTCGATGCGTGCCCACCCAAATTGCTCCACTGCGATCTTGCGCGAGCGCGATAATCTTGTTCAAACCAACGCTCTGTGGATCAGAAGGCTCGCGCAGATATTGCGTAAGCGCGCCGGTTTGTGGTTCGAGGCGGAATAAGCCATTTCCGATGGTGCCAAGCCACATCGTGCCAGCGCGGTCGGTCAAGATGGTGGAGGGATTGAGTTTTTCAGAGGCCGTCGAAGTGCGGAGCGGCCAGACGAACGGCGAGAATTTTTGCGTCGCCGTCGCAAAACGATATGTGCCACGATGGGTTTCAACCCAAATTGTGCCGCGCTCCTTCCCCCACAGCGCTAGCACAAAATTTTGCGGCGCCGGCTCGGCGTCTTCAAGTTCATTGCGAAAGTATGTGAATTTTTCGGTGCGAAGCTCCAAAGCATTCAAGCCATTGGTCGTGCCGATCCAAAGTTTCCCCTCGGCGCCAGGCTCTTCATAGAGTGCGTTGATGAAATTATCGGAGAGTGAAGTCGTGTCCGTGGGAGCGCTCTTAAAAGCTTTGAAGGTATAACCATCGAAACGAAATAAGCCGCTGCCCGTGCCCACCCAGAGGAAACCTTGGCGATCCTGCAAGAGCGCACTAATGTGACTGCTCTCCAATCCCTCTTCCGCAGTATAACGCTTGAACCTCACTTCTTGCGGCTGGGCCTGCAGATTCGCAAGAAGAAGATTGCCGAAGCTGCCGGCGAACAAAAGCGTTTGTGCGGCGAGTCTTATGGGATTTTTTTTCATGCTGATCCAACCTGACCCGGACGAGCCGGAGCCGAAAGCACACGAGGTAAGCGGATTGCGGTGCAAGCTGATAAAGCAAAAGCCGTATCCGCTTACCGAAAAGTTATTTCGTGCAAAGCAGGGATTTCGCTGTTGCCGGATTGCTGGAATGTATTGCGCCAAAATGACTTTTTTCGTCGCCCTTGTCAACCCCATACTCATGTAGGTGGCGAGTTTGATTTATGATACTCGCCGCGTTTGCGAGAAGCAAGTTGTAATTGCCTTTTTCGCGGCGTTGTGTTATTGTGCCGCCCGACAAACTTCAGATGATAACCAATACGAGGACTCTCATGCAGCAAATCGTCGAATGCGTTCCTAATTTCTCCGAAGGGCGCGATAAGAACGTAATCAAAAAAATCACCGACGTGATCGAAGCCGTGCGCGGCATTCAATTGCTCGACGTTGATCCGGGCGAGAGCACGAACCGCACGGTCGTGACTTTCATCGGCGATCCCGCGGCCGTGCAAGAAGCTGCGTTGCGTTCGGTGAAGGCGGCCGCGGAGTTGATTGATATGGCGCAGCATCACGGCGAGCACGCGCGCATGGGCGCGACCGATGTGTTGCCCTTCGTGCCCGTGGCGAACGTGACACTGGAAGAGTGCGTGGCGATGGCACAACACGTGGGACAGCGCATCGGCGAAGAGTTGGGCATTCCGGTTTATTTGTATGAATATGCCGCGACCAAACCGGAGCGCCGCAATCTCGCCACGATTCGCGCGGGCGAATATGAAGGCCTCGCGCGCAAACTCGCCGATCCCAAGTGGCAGCCGGATTTTGGGCCAACGCAATTCAACGCAAAGAGCGGCGCAACAATCGTGGGCGCGCGCGATTTTTTGATCGCGTACAACATTAATCTCAACACGACCGACCGGCGTTACGCCACGGACATTGCTTATGAACTGCGCGAGCGCGGCCGCTGGAAACGCACGGGCAACATCGCGCCGTTTTATTATAAAGGCACAGTCGTCAATTTCGAAGCTGGAAAGTTTCCCTGCGGCAACTGTGATTTCACGGGCGCAACGTTGGAAGAGTTGGCCGCGCATTATCGCGCGCAACATGACGGCGATCTGCGCGCGCGTTATGCCGCGCTCGGCATGGACGTGAACAATCTCCTCGGCGCGCCGGTTTATGCCGACGGCAAATTCACGCATGTGAAAGCCGTGGGCTGGGTCGTGGAAAATTACAAGCGCGCGCAGATTTCCATCAATCTCACCAACTATAAAATCGCGCCGCCGCATTTGGTGTTTGATGAAACGCGGCGCTTGGCCGAGCAGCGCGGTATCATGATCAACGGCTCGGAGATCGTGGGCGTGATTCCGTTTGAGGCCATGCTGCTCGCGGGCAAACATTATCTCCAGCGCATGCGCAAATCAACCGGCATCCCTGTGCGCGATATTTTAGAAACCGCGGTGCAGTCCATGGGCTTGCGCGAGGTCGCGGCGTTTGATCTTGATAAAAAGATCATCGGCATTCCGCATGCGAGCGGCCCGTTGGTCAATCAAAAAATCGCCGACTTCGTGGATGAAGTTTCGCGCGACACGCCGGCGCCGGGTGGAGGCTCCATCGCCGCGCTGGCCGGAGCATTAAGCGCGGCGCTCGCTGCGATGGTGGTCAATCTTTCCGCGGGCAAGAGCGAGTTTGATGCGCGTTTCGAAGACTTGTGCGCTCTCGCGGAAGAAGCGCAAAAGTTGAAAGACGAACTCGTGCATGCAATTGACGCGGACACGGAGGCGTTCAATTCGGTTTTGCAAGCCCTGCGTTTGCCGAAAGACACGGCGGAGCAAAAATCCACGCGCAGCGCGACGATGCGTGAAGGCTACAAGTCTGCGGCGCGTGTGCCGTTGCAAACCGCGGAGCACTGCTTCGCGGCATTGCAACTCTGCTTGCATGCGGCGCAACTCGGCAATCACGCGGTGATGAGTGATGCGGGTGTGGGCGCGCTCATGGCATTCGCCGGCTTGCAGGGCGCGATCTATAACGTGCGCATTAACTTGCCGAACACGCACGACGCGGCTTTCATCGCAGAGATGAATGCGCAGTTGGGCAATATGATTGAAGATGGAAAAAAGATTTGCGCGGAAGTGCAGAGCGAGGTGGAGAAGAGTTTGAGTATGCCGGTGAAGCCGGCTAGTGGGGGAAAGGAATGAAGCTTGATTTTTGTGTTGGATGAAAACTGCACCCGATCAGATTGCAAGTCACTGCTTTACTCTGTCATCCTGCAAGGAACTTCCCTCGCAGTGAATGCACCTCTCAATAGTTAGGCAGGGTCCCGAGCACGAGGAAAGGTTCTTCCAGAATGACATTTCAAAGAAGAGCATTACAAATTACCCCGGAAGCAGTATCACGAGCGTTAGTGTGCAAGTAAAATTTGAGTTGAATTATTGCCTCCCTCCCTTTACCTTTGCCGCAATTAATCGCTCTGCATTATCGCCCGCAGATGTTATAGAAACATTTTTCGAGTTTAGACGCGGTAGCGATAAGCAATACGTTTTAATCTCAACAAGGTCATCGTCCTCATGAACACCATGCGTACTTTTATTCTGCTCGCCGCGCTTTCGGCCCTGCTGATCTTCATCGGCGGCGCAATGGGCGGGCGCAGCGGCATGTTCCTCGCCTTTGCTATTGCCATGGCCATGAACTTCGGCAGCTATTGGTTTAGCGACAAAATCGTGTTGCGCATGTACAAAGCGCAAGAAGCCGGGCCTTCTTCCGAGTTGTATAGCCTCGTGCGCTCGCTCGCCACGCGCGCGGGTTTGCCCATGCCCAAA
>CAYNDW010000452.1:0-5655 GCA_964395375.1 uncultured Cytophagia bacterium | reverse complement strand
CGTCGAAATAAACGCCGACCTTTGCGTTGGTTTGATCGGGCGAGTAATTTTCGTTAAACGCGCCGAGCGTGATGACGAGATTGTCGAGCGGCAAACGCTCCCAGCTCAACTCGGGAAAATAGCGGTTGAAATCGCTGCGCGGATAAATCGTCAACTCTTGCCACTCGTCCAGCTTGGGCTTCATTTCCAAGCTCACGTATGCGCCGCGCAACGAGGCGACCTCGAACGTGCGACCCAGGCTGTATGCCATCGCGAATTGCCGGCCGCGAATGTCTTTGCGATAGCCCGCGACTTCGATGAAGGCATTGCAGATCGTCGGGCTTTGATAATCCGCGGAAGGCATTTTGTATTTGATCTTCAACACCGGCCATTTATCCACGCTCGGTTTGGGCACGGCTTGCCGCGCTTGCGCGATGATGTAGCTCTCCGAATCATCCGCAATGTGGCTCGCTTCGGCATAGAGATAAAGATGATGATTGTCAACTTCGAATGGATCGGTGCGCCGTTCACGGCGCAACACCGGCGGCGAATCATAAGGCATCAGATGATTGAGGAACCAACCCGAAGTCAAAGGCTGTTCGAAATTGCCGTTCCGGATCGTTGCGGAAGGAGGCAGCTCGCCCTCTTGCGTCAAGTACCCATACACGGACTCCTCATACTCCGGCAACGCTTTGGTGTCGATCGTCACCACTTCGCCCGCGAGCGTGTGAAAAGTAATGGACTCACAAAACGGGCCATTGAGTTTCACTAGGCCCACGCCCCAGGAAGATTGCGCGCGCTCTTGATAATCGTTGAAGCGCACGGAGTTCGCGGCATTCGGCAGCACGATGAAGGCGGTATTCTTATATTGCCAGGAGATCAACGGAATCGAAGCCACGGTGTTGTGCACGTGGCCGAAGAACGCGTATTTCACGTTGCCATGGCGCGTCAACGCTTCCACTAGCTTGGCGCGATACTTCGGACCCGGGCCGTAATGATCGAAGCGCACGTGCCCCGCGGGCAACAGCGGATGATGCGTGAAGAACATCGTCGGACGAAATTGATTCGCGGCGAGATCGTCTTCGAGCCATTGGATAAATTCCGGATGGCGGCTGAGATAATCATCCGCGCCATAACCGTCGCCGCCGGGAAGCGAGAAGAGCACGAGATGCCAATCGCCGGCGTCGAACGAATAATTCACCAACTACGGCCCCTTCACGTGCTTTTGCGCGGAGAGAAAATTAGCGAACTCGACGTTCTTCACGGGATTGGTCGCAAACGTATCCGCTTTGGGCACGTGATCGTGATTGCCCATCAACATGTACAGCGGCGGCTGCAACGCCTTCACCGCGTCGAACAGCACCTGAAAATTTTCCCACTCGCCCGTGTTGTGAATGTTATCGCCGAGCGTGACCACGAACTCCGGCTGCAGCGTGTTCGTCAAATTTACCGAGCGGCGCAAACGCGGGGCAACGACCTCGTATTTCGATTTGTTCGAAGGATTGTCGAACTTCGTGTTCGGCGCCCAATACGCCACTTGCGGATCGCCCCAAATCGCAAACGAGAACGCGACTTTTTTCGCGCCGATATTCGGCACGTAACCGCAGTTCTGCGGTTGCGCTGAGAGGATTGAAACGCATGCGAAGAACGCGAGCATTGTTTTTCGTACGAGGCCTGCGTTGTTTTTTTGTGGTTGAATCATAGCGCGTGTTGTTTTGCTATTATGGAAATGCCAAACCCAATTTTGTCATTCAGCAGGAATCTTTTTCGGCTCTGGAGAGCAACGCCAGTGCTTAAAAAGATTCCTCCTGAATGACACGTTTGTTGGAGGCTCAAAGATACCCCAACGCCTGCAACCTCTGCTCAAGCTCCTGTTGCTCCGCCCCACTCAATTCTACTTCATCTTGCAAAGCAATCTGCGTATGCGCATACGCAATCTCATGCGCGCGTTGCGCGGGCGCGAACCACTCTTGCCGCACGCTGCCGTCGCAATAGTCCGGAATCGGCAAGCCGAGCCAGTGCAACAGCGTCGGCATCAGGTCTTGCAAATGCGCTTCCGGCGCCGCGCAT
This sequence comes from uncultured Cytophagia bacterium, assembly GCA_964395375.1. Lineage (GTDB taxonomy): Bacteria > Zhuqueibacterota > Zhuqueibacteria > Zhuqueibacterales > Zhuqueibacteraceae > JABWAN01. Next base: position 3,606 of record CAYNDW010000452.1, on the reverse strand, counting down.
AACGGCGAAGGTTCGATCTCCGGGCCGGCCAAAAGGAAAATGCCTTCGCGTGCGTGTGTGCCCGTTTGAAAATCTTCTTCCGGCACGGGCACGAGCACATTGCCGGAGTTGAAATAAGTTTTCGTCGCGAAGGTATAGCCCGGCGCCGGCTCGAGAATCAACTGCGGCAAACGCTCCAACGCCTCGCCCGCAAAACAATCTTCCCGGCGATGAATCTTTTTGACAATGAGTTGCTCGGTGTGCGGATCGCGCCACGCGCGCAGTTTCGCTTCGAGCGCTTGCACGTCTTGTATCGTTGCCTGCGGGCCGAGATAGACATAGCCCCAAAACGCGCTCACGGCAAAGAAGCGCGAGCGTTCGTGATCGATGCGCTGCGCGCGCAGCTTGTTGCCGAGCGCATTGCGCCGCGATTTGGGCAGCCAGCGCTTGCGCAAATGCCACACGTCCGCTTTGCGAATGATCTCGGCCCAACGCATCCACGAAGTATGCCCATGCTCCGCGGGCACGAGAAAGCCTTGCGCATGCAGCCAATGATTCAACTCCACGCGCTTGAAATGGCGTTGAAAGCCGTGATCGGAAACGATCACGATCAGCGTGTCTTCGCCGAGGTGTTTTTTCGCCGCGCTCAATAAACGGCCGAGCGCTTCATCCAGCGGAATGAAAAATTGTTGCACCACCTGCTCATAACGCGCGCGCGAAAACGCGGGATGCTTCTCCTCCAAAAACTTCCACATGGGATGCTGCAAAAAATCCACGCATTGCCATTGCAGAAAGCTGAAATCCCACGGCTCTTGTTGGAAGAGATAGAGCATCGCTTCCGTGCGGCTGTGCAAGAAGCGTTGCATCAATTTTAAAAAGCCCTCGAAGTCATCGTGCAAGCCGCCGCGCTCTTCTTCCTCTTTTAATAAAGGCCATTCATAGCCGAGATGCTGTTCGATTTCCGCGAGCACGTTTTCGGGATAAGTAAAAGTCGATTGCCGGCTCGGTGTCATGAGTCCGCTCACGACCACGCCGTTGATTTCCGGCGGCGGATAAGTGACGGGCATATCGACCACGGCTACGCGCTTTCCATATTGACTCAACACTTGCCACAGCGTGGGCACGCGCAACGAAGTCGCGTTCACAAAATGCGTGTGATGCGTCTTGCGATCATACGCCATGAAATCAAACACGCCATGTTTGCCCGCATTGCAGCCGGTCATAAACGTGCTCCACGCCGCGGGCGTAATCGGCGGAATGGTCGAGTGCAACACGCCGCTCGCGCCGCTTTGCGCGAGCCGGGCGAGATGCGGCATGCGGCCCGCTGCCATCAAAGGCTTGAGCACCGTCCACGTGCCGCCGTCAAAGCCGAGGCAGAAGACGCGGCGAGGTATGTGAGAAGCTTTCTGCATTTTTTTGTTTGAATAGAATCGTTTCTTCACTTTCTGCGCGCCTCATATTAATCTGTCATTCAGAAGGAATCCTTTTGAGCACTCGGCATGGTCTCCTGTGCTTAAAAAGATTCCTACTGAATGACAGTATCGAGGTTATCGCGAGTGCAATCCCGATCTCATTATCTCTTTACACCCAATCTCTTCCCCAACCTCTCTAACATCTCCCGGTCCTCCTCGTGCAAACAAAAGAGCCGCATGCCGGTCACATAAAGCAGGAGCAAAATCATTCCTTGTGCAAGGAGACCGAGCGGCGCAGCGAGTAATGCTATTGCTGCCGCACACGCACTCACCAACAACAAGCGCAACGAAAGCTGGCTGTATGGAAACACGCCGAGAAATTTTCGCAGCGCGAGCAAGCGACCGAGATTGAGCAACGCGATGCCCGCGCCGGTGCCCATCGCCGCGCCCACTGCGCCGTAGCGCGGAATGAGCAACACGTTCAATCCCACCGTAACTAGCGCGGCGGAAATCACGAGCGCCGAGGCCGCGCGTTCGCGTCCAATCATTTGCAAAAATTGTCCCGCCGGCCCGACGCCCGCGTCGATGAAAGAAGCGAGCGTGATAATCAGCAACACCGGCAATGCCGCTTCGAACTCCGCGCCGAACACGTGCAGCAGCTTGCGGCCAAACACGAGGCAGAGCAAACACAGCGGCATGGTCACGAGCATGGCCCAACGCACCACGAGGCGATAGTAGTAGATGATCGTCTCGCGATCTTCACGCGCGTGCGCCTCGGCAATCGCGGTGCTGAACATCGGCACGAAGGAATTCATGGCGATGCTTTGAAACGCCGCAAGCCGATAGGCTGCGTGATACAATCCCACTTGCGCAACATTGCTGAACGCGCCGATGAGCAAACGGTCGCCTTGACTCATGATCGTCGTGAACAAGCGGCTGAACCAAATCGGCAGCGAGAAGCGTCGCATCTCCTTGCCGCGCTTGAAGCCGCGCTCACCTTCCACACTATTCCCCCCTTGAGGGGGGCTAGGGGGGTGTTCTCCGTTGCTATCTGATATTTTCAAATCACACCGCATTGCCCCCCTCAAGGGGGGAATGATGCGATAAGGTCTCAAGCAACTCTGCAAACGCATCACACCATAACTCAACGCGAGCATCGTGCTCATCAAAAGCGCGAGCCACGCGATCTGCGGCGACATTATTTGAAACCCGACGGCGAGTAGGCAAAGCAAAAGAAAAAAGCCGGGGTTCAAAATTTCGCGCATCACAGATTCCGCCTGCACGGCGCGAAAGCCGCGCAGCGCAAAGCCGAGCCAGGTGACTCCGCACAACAGCGGCAGCACGAGACTCGTCCACATGAGCGTCGAGGCAAATGCGGGATCGTGAAAAAGGTGGTTCGCAATGGGAGCGCGCAGAAAAAAGAGTGCGGCCGCGAGCAACACGGAAACGATCACGACGCGTATCGCCGCGAAACGCACCACGCCGCGCACCATCTCGGGCTGCTCTTGCGCGCGGCCCATGGCAACGAAGCGCACGGTCGCTTGGTGCAAACCCGCCTGGCTCATCGCGCTGAGAAAGTTGAGCACGGAGAAACCGAGCGTGTACGCGCCGAACGAAGCCATGCCCAAAGCATTTGCCAGCACAATCTGCGTGAGAAAGTGAAAAACTCTTCCCACTGCGGCGCCGAGAAAGACGAGACCGCTCCGCTTCGCCATCGTTGCGGATTCTTTGCTGCGTTCATGTGCGGGAGGTGGAATTTCAGTTTCGATCACGGTGGTCTCTTTTGGGGAGCGGAGGGCGAAGAGCGGAGGGCTTAAAGCTTAGAGCTTAGAAAAAGTTACTCCTCGCCTTTCACCCTTCGCTCTTCGCCCTATGCCCCAAGCCCCAAGCCCTCTGCCCTAAGCCCTCGCATCCGCTTCGGCTTTGTTCGCTTCATACCAACGAATGGTTTTTTCCAAACCGGCGCGCAAGTTCGTGGGCGGTTGCCAATCAAGCACGCGGCGCATCTTCGCAGTCGCGAGAACTTTTTTGAATTGGCCATCGGGCTTCTCCGTGTTCCAGCGAATGCTGCCGTGATAGCCGCTCGCTTGCTGAATGGTCTCGGCGAGTTCGCGAATGCTCGTGCCCACGCCGGTGCCGAGGTTCATCGGCTCCAACTCATCATATTTTTCCGCGGCGAGCAGAATCGCCTCGGCGCAATCATCGACGTACAAAA
>CAYNDW010000451.1:0-5655 GCA_964395375.1 uncultured Cytophagia bacterium | reverse complement strand
CATCGGCGGCACGAGCCTCGCCGAGTACGCGATTGATTACATGAATCCCTTCGGTCTCTTTCTTGGCTTGAACGGCGTGATTCTGCTCGCGTACATCATCGCCATTCCCGCGAACGAGATCGTGATTCCGACCGTGCTCATGCTCACGGCGTTGAGCGCAAAGCTGGCCGACGTCGGCGCGGGCGCGGGCGTGATGTTCGAACTCGACGATGCGAATGCGTATATGAATGTGTTGCAAGCCGGCGGCTGGACGCTTTTGACCGCGATCAATCTCATGCTCTTCAGCTTGCTTCACAACCCGTGCTCGACCACGCTGTACACGATCTACAAAGAAACCGGCAGCGTGAAATGGACCGCAATCTCCGGCTTGTTGCCCATCGTGATGGGCTTTGCGGTTTGCTTTGCGGTTGCGCAAGTGTGGCGTTGGGTGGCGGGAATATAAAAGTAGTGCGTGAAGTTATTTGAGTGACGAACTTCTTATGGAGTGATACGATCATGACTAAATTGATGACAGAGATGATTGGTGGGGAGCTTTATCAATATTATGCTTTGGGAAAGCATGTCGTGCGAGCCGTTGGTGTTTGTGGCGGTCGCCCAACTTTCAAGCATACGCGCATTGAGATAACGGGAACGCTCGAACGTCTCGCGGCGGGTGAAAGCCTGAATGAAATTGTCGCGGGTTATCGCAATCGTGTCCCTCGAGAAGCGATTATTGAAGCGATCAACCTGGTAAATAAACAATTTCTCAAATCTCTTCCTCAACTGGCGCCGACGGCATGATCGTGCTGGATGAACAATTATTAGGACGTGGAATCGAACAGGACATTGCGAAGTGGTATCAGGGCAAAGTTTTGTTCATAACCGACCTGCGTCCGAATAGCGTCGTAAAGGACGAAGCCGTGCCGGAGTTGCTGCGCGGATCAATGCAACCCACTTTTGTAACAATCAATGAAAGCGATTTTTGGAAAAGGATTCTTGCAGACAAAAAATATTGCATCGTTTGCCTCGCATGGTCGGACGCTCGCGTTCGTGAAATCCCAGCGGCGCTGAGGGCGCTACTGGGTCGTATTGAGTTCAATACAAAAGTCAAGCGAATGGGAAAAGTCATACGTCTCGGGGGTGAAAGCTTGAAATACTATGCCGCCCTTCAAAGACAAGTCATAATACTTTAGAGTAATCGTTTTGTCGCGCCTAAAAAAATCGGGAAGTGGAGGGAGAATAACGGCGTGAAATCAGCGAAGCGAAAAGGTTCACAGCGGATGAAACGCGGAGAGAGATTATTATGTGCATCGCGTGCGCTTCTTTTCCGGCCCGCCGAAGGTGCGTGGAATGAACCTCTCGTCGTTCCAAATTTGCACGAGATAAGCCGCAGGCACTAACACGAACAACCTGTTTTTATAGGCATAACGCGCCGCGCTAGGATCAACGCTTAGACCTGCAACCGCGCCGTAAAACGTGAGTCCGTTGAAACGTGGAAAGTAGTCAAAAAAATTCGGCAGGCGTTTTAAATAGTCCCTCACATATTCCGTCAGCAGCCTTGACTTCGCTTCAATCGCAACGACGGCTTCAGGCCCGGCGCCGACAACATCGATTTCCATTGTGCCGCCATTGCGGCGAGAAGAGATGCGCGCGGAAACTTCGGTGAGCACGAGGCCGCGTTCCGCAAAGATCGGCACGATGCTCGGTTGCACCATGCTCTCCGCAAACAGGCCTAGCGTTTTGGTCATGTCATAGAATTCCTCGTACATTTCCCGGTGATGAATTTCGAAACGATGATCCCGCTCTTTGGATTGCTGATCGAATTCTTGCTTGCGGCAAGCGGCCTCTTGTTCACGCTGTTTCGCCTCTTGCTCGCGCTGATGTCTCTCTTGTTCGCTGCGAACAACCAGCTCTTCGAGTTTTTCTAAGTTGGTCATGTGAGTTCCTTTCCCAAAGTGTTTCAATTTTAACCAATGATGGCTGGACCTTACTAGAACACTCTTCCAAAATCAAGTTGAAAGACGAGTATGACTCTGCATCTCCGCATCAACGGCATGGATTGCGCCGATTGCGCGGCCGCGCTGGAAAAAGGCGTGGGCAATCTCGACGGCGTGCAAACGTGCGCCGTTAATTTTTCCTCCGCGCGCATGAAAGTCGAGCTTGATCCCGGCCGTGTTGATCAAACAAAAATCACGCAGCGCATTCAAGCGTTGGGCTATGATGTGCGCAACGAAGCCAAAGAGCAAGCGCTTGCCCCGCTTTCAAAACGCGGCGGCATTCTCGGCTTCATTCCATTTTTGTTCAAACGGCCCGCGACCACCCTGGCAGTGCTCGGCGGCGTGTTGGTCGGCGCGGGCATGCTCGCCGAATGGGTTGGTGTGCGCGAAGACTTCCTCCGGCCCGTCTATTGGCTCGCGCTCGTGATCGCTGGCTATCCCATTTTGCTCGCGGGTGTGCGGCGTTTGTGGCTCAATCGCGAGATCGGCATCAACCTGCTCATGGCATTGGCCGGCCTCGGCGCGGTCATCATCGGCGAAGAGGCCGAGGCCGCGAGCGTCATTTTTCTTTTTGCCATTGGCGAAGCGCTCGAAGGCTATACCATGGATCGCGCGCGCAATTCCATTCGCAAACTTGTTACGCTCACGCCCGGCGAAGCCACGACGCTGCGGCCGTGCATGGATTGCCGCGAACATCTTGGCCGCGAAGGCTACACCGGCGGCCCGTGCCCGTTTTGCGGCGCGCACGAGCGCCGCGTTGCCGTTGATCATCTCAATATTGGCGAAACGGTTCTCATCAAACCCGGCGAGCGCGTGCCCATCGACGGCATGATTCTCAAAGGCAATTCTTCCGTGAATCAAGCGCCGATCACGGGCGAGAGCATGCCCGTGCCCAAGCTGCACGGCGATGAAGTTTTCGCGGGCACGATCAACGGCGAGGGCACGCTCGAAATTCGCGTGCTGCGCAAAGCTTCGGATTCCACGCTCAATAACATCATTCATTTGGTCGAAGAAGCGTACGGCCAGCGCGCGCAATCGCAGCGTTTTGTGGATCGCTTCGCGCGCGTGTATACGCCCGCGGTCGTGGTTGCAGCGGCGCTCATTGCGGTTCTGCCGCCGCTGTTCGGCGCGCCGTTTTGGAACCTCGACGACGGCACGCACGGCTGGCTTTATCGTGCGCTCACGCTGCTGGTGATTTCATGCCCGTGCGCACTGGTGATTTCCACGCCCGTCACCATTGTGAGCGCGATCAGCGCCGCGGCCAAAAACGGCGTGCTCATCAAAGGCGGCGCGTATCTCGAAGCGCTCGCCAAAGTGCGCGCGTTTGCGTTTGATAAAACCGGCACACTGACTTATGGGCACCCAGCGGTGGTGGACATTCGCAACTTCTCTTGTGAGAATCACGGCGAGGATTGTTCCTCGTGCGAAGACATGCTGCAACTTGCCGCTGCGGTCGAACGCCGCAGCGAGCATCCCATTGCGCTCGCGATTGTGCAGGCCGCAGGCGATCGCGGGAAGCATTGCGGTTATATCGTCGAAGAAGTCGAAACGCTCGCGGGCCGAGGCGTGCGCGGCAAAGTGAACGGCAAGAGCGTCGTCATCGGCAGCCACGCGCTCTTCGACGCCGAGCATCCGCATACCGAAATGATTTGCCAAACCATGAAGAACGTGGAGGCGAATGGTCATACCGCGATGATGGTGAGCGAAGACGAGCACGTTGCCGGCTATATTACCGTATCGGATCAAGCGCGCGCGGAAAGTCGCGGCGCGCTCGCGGAGTTGAAGAGGTTGGGCATTCAAAAAAGCATCATGCTCACCGGCGACAACGCCGCGACCGCGCAGAGCATTGCGGACAGCGTGGGCGTTGATGAAGTGCGCTCGCAGCTTCTGCCCGATCAAAAATTGGCAGCCGTGAAATCGCTGCGGCAGGAGTATCACAATGTTGCGATGGTGGGCGACGGCATCAACGACGCGCCGGCCTTGGCGAGCGCGAACGTGGGCATTGCCATGGGAAGCGCGGGAACGGCGCAAGCGCTCGAAGTGGCGGACGTGGCGCTCATGTCCGATAATTTGAGCAAGCTGCCGTTTGCCATCAAACTCAGCCGCAAAGCGTTGCGTGTGATCAAACAAAATGTGGTCGTGAGTCTCGCGCTCAAAGCCATTTTCCTCGCGCTCGCTCTGCCCGGATTCGCAACGTTATGGATGGCCGTGATTGCCGACACGGGTGCCTCGTTGCTCGTCACGATGAATGGGATGAGGTTGTTGCGAGAGAAGGATCGATGAAACGCTTCCTTTAAGTTCGTTTGCGAAGTGTGGTCACGCGAGCGGCAATCAATGTCCGCGATTATAAATTTTCAAGGAAGGGGGGCGTTATGAGGTGTGAGCATAAAACTCTATCAGAGCAGAAGATGTTTATAGTCTCTTGCTCCATGAATGATGCGGTGAATTTCAATCGTCTTTTCTTTGCATGATTATCCCGCCCGTTTTTTGAGCCGCGCGCGCGTCTTAGCATCTCTTTGTGTGAGATCCCTTTGTCGCCGGCCTCGGCAGCCTTTTCTGCTTCCTCTAATTTCGCATAAAGCCGCGTCATGGCTTGCATTTTTTCGAAATATTGCTGACTCATGACGACGAGCTTGCCGTGACCATTCTTCGTTAAGAAGACCGGCTGCTCTTCTTGTAAGCAGATTCTAAGAATTTCACCGGTGTGCGTGTTAAGATCGGCAAGAGGGCGAATGCTTGGCATGTCGGATTCCTTTTATAGTGATGGCGGCAAGTTATCACATTTATCGAAAAATGCAAGCCGGCCGCGTGCATAAGAGGTTGCGCAAAAAAGTTTGAGCAGCGGAGCGGCACACATAGGCGGACTGCCTCCGGCAAATAGTGCAATAGTCGGCAATGCTTTTCTACAAAGACTGTTTAAGCGAGCATGAAGAAATAAAAAGCCACGGCCAAGCCGTGGCTGAACATAAAACGAACGCACGATCCACAATCAACAATCATCACTTCCTCTTCGCCATAAACACGCCGTTGGGTTGATGAAACACCGCGGCGATCACTTTCTCTTTTTCCATGGTGAACTTCACGCTGAAGCCCGTCAAGCTTTTCAAGTTGAACTCCGTGTCTTTGTAAGGCTCGAGCTCATACGTCGGTTGGCCGGGCACGGTGAGCGTGAGCGTCTTCTCGCCGCGCAACGCGACGGTCACGGTTTGGCCGCTCAATTCATATTCGCCGAGGAACTGCGCGAGAAATTTCGGATCGGACATTTGCGCGCTGGCTTTGCGCGTGAAGAGGATCGGCTTCACTGCGGGTTCGAGCGGCACGGACACGCGGTCCACGTCGCCCTTTTCATTTGTCATGAAAGAGAGCAGCATCTTCTCTTCTTCGTCTTCGAGCAACGTGCCGCGAAAGGCGTCGTAATGCCAATGCTCCAGCGCAATCGTAAACGCGTTGAAGCTACCCTTGAGCGTTTTGCCGTCCGAAAAAATTTTAAGCGCGCCATAACCCGCATGCTCATACTCGCCCACATAATCCGCGAGCGCATGACCGGGCTTCGTGCCGGGCTTGCGGCCTGCTTGTTCATCCGCTTCTTTTTTCTTCCCCTCCTCTTTGGCTTTATCAAGCTCGGCCTTTATGCGCGCGTTCCAATCCACCGGCTCTAAATTGAGCAGCACGTCGCTCA
>CAYNDW010000450.1:0-5661 GCA_964395375.1 uncultured Cytophagia bacterium | reverse complement strand
AAACGACTTTTCAAGTATTGTACAAGACTCCGTGCGGTTGCTCAACGAGATTATAATCATCTATCCGTTAGATGCAAATCAGGACAGCCTTAAGCTCAAAGTTGATATCCTTGAGAGAATCATTGGGCAAATACGAAATGAGCTTAAACACACTCAAAACGGCTTTTTACCTGAACAGCTTTTGAAAACTACTATTTTCGTAAATGACTCTGAGAGACGCATCCATATTGACCTGAATCAGCAAAACGAGAATAGGAATGCTACGGCTCAATTAGAAATCAGAACGTCTCGGAATCTGCAAGCATCGCTACTTGTATTTTTGTTGCTCAATTTCCACAGACACGACTCTGTGTTTCGAGTCATCGAAGATTTTGTTGATGAAATCAGACCTACCTTTTCGATAAGAGACTTTCAAAGAACTAAAACTGGCGCGATTCGATGTTTTACGAACACGCGATTCGCCGCAAAACAACTAAGAGACTTCGGGCTTTTAAAGTTTACAACGGAAGAAGCTTATAAGAGATGGGAGCTTTCATTTTTGGGGATTCTTGTAGCGGCGCAACTTTATGACCAGCAATGGAGAGATGCTCCATCCCATAAGATTACGACGGTTCCATTGGATGGAAGAATATTAGACGCGCTGTCTCGCTTACAAGATTTAAAGATTGTTCGTGAAATTTTTGATCTTCTTTGTGAAGACAAAGATCTTTTTCCGGCGTTTGGCGATATGCAGAAGACTTTTGAAAAGCTTGCCAAGACAGCCGAAGCATTTTCGTCCAGCAATTTCAAGAAAGGAGCACATTTGCAAAAGGCAAAGTCCGTTGCAAGCACGCTGCTCTCTCAACTAGAAAAGGAGCCATCAGTCGAAACGTTTATGAAAAATCTATCAACTTATACCCGCATTGAAGAATCCATGCAACCAATTCGGCAAATATTAAAATCGCTTCCTGCCAAGCATTAATCCTCAGTGCTGGTGATATGGACGACGCTAATCAGCCCGCCCTCTGGCACAATGCTTGTCTTCTTGAATCGCACAACCTCATCGCGCCGCGTTCGAGTTGCAGCTAAGTTTCAACATAATTTCGCGGCCCACCATCTCGTTTCGCCCACAAGGCTGTGGGCAATTACAACCTCAAGCACGAAGTTGTAAATCCCGTTTCGTTTTCGTTATCCCTCGCAACGCCGAATGGACGTGGTGTTGTTCGCGTGTCCGGCTTCCGGCAATGGCAACGTTTTCATTTGAGTGAATCAACCCCAAACTGTCATTCTGTAAGAACCTTCCCTCGCGCTTGCGACACGGTTTGTTTTGAGCGGTGTACCAAGCGCTAGAGAAGTTCCTTCCAGGATGACAACGTTGCGGAAAGTTGCAAACGAATCCGCGACAAGTATATCAACCTCACCTCAATTTCACACAAGGCATGCAGGATGCATAAACTTTTTCGCCTTTTGCGCATGGTCGTCGTGCTCTGCGCGGTTTTAGGAATCGCTTCGACCAGCTTCACCGATGATTCGGTCGCGCTCAAGACCAACTTCTTCACCGACAGCGGCGGCTTGTTGGTGCGCTCGCCGTCTTTGTGGTATGTGAAAGAGCTGGCGCAAAATTCTTTGCTTTCGCTGCAATACACGATGGATCGCGTGCGCATTCCGCCGTATCGCGGCATCTCGGCCAAGCCTGTGGCGCTCGACGGCACCACCGGTGCTTCGAAGCCCGCGGCGGACAGCAGCAACGGCTACTACAGCAAGACGCGCAACGAACTCACCGCCAATCTCACCTCGCAGCGTTGGAACCTCACCGCGTATTTCTCGCGCGAAAATGATTACACCGGCCGCTTATTCAGCGCGGGCTACAACCAAGACTTCCATCGCAAGAACACGAATCTCGCCTTGGGCCTGGGCTATGGTTATGATACGATCACACCGATTGGACGCAACCGCGCGTATCCGCGGCGCAACCTGCTCGCGAATGCGACGGTCACGCAAACGCTTTCGCCCGTAACGCTCATGCGTTTTGGAATGGACGTTTCGTATGTCACCGGCTATCAAAACAATCCGTATCGCACGGTGTTCGTGCTCGGCTCGCCCACGCTGGAAAATCATCCGCGCGAACGGCTGCGGCTCGCGGGCTTTGCCAAGTTCAACACCTATTTCAGGCCCGCGCGCGCTGCGCTGTGGCTGGATTATCGTTTGTACGGCGATGATTGGGGCATCCTCTCCAACACGTTTGGCGTGAAGCTGCATCAACAAATTTCGCCGCGTTTGCTCATGCGTTATCGCTATCGGTTTTACACGCAAACCGCCGCGGATTTCTATCGCGCCAATTATCCGCTGCTCACGACTTCGGCGTTCTACACGGATGATTACAAGCTCGAAGCGTTCTATTCGCACTTGTTCGGCTTCATGATTTCATACGGCCTCGAGCCGCTCGGCGACACCGTGCCGTTTCTGGCGAACTCGACTTTGGACGTGAAGTACGAACGCTTCTTCACCTCGAACGTTTTCACGGCGAACATTTATCAAATCGGCGTGACGGTGCGCTATTAATGAATTTGTCATTCAGCAGGAATCCTTTTAAGCACTGGGAGGAATGCCGGCTTTGGCATTGTGTCAAGCGCTAAAAACAATACCGTTCAATTCGTAGTCCTACCCCCCTTGTGGGGTACTGGAACATGCACAGAAACAGCGGCCCACAAGGGGCCGGGGCTACGGAACACGTCTTAAATGAACGGCATTGGCGCTAAAAAGGAATCCTGCTGAATGACAGTTATAAAAAAATCCCCGCACAACCTTTTTAGGAGGAAACCATGTGCAAGAAACATTACACCAAACTGCTGCTGCTCGCATGCGCAGCTTTGCTGGAATGGACCACCTCCGTGGGCGCAACCGCGCCGAAAGACTTGGGCTATCGGCGCGTCGTGCAAAACGACGAAGCCGTGATTGCGCTCATGACGCAGCGCGTGCTCGCAGGCATTGCGCAAAACGATCCGTATCTCTATCAAGACTTTCTCGCAAGCGGTTATCGCGATGAAGCGTCAACGAGAGCACTTTCTAAAAGCGCAATCGCCGTACGCGCTATCACAACGCAATTCGACGCACAAAAGCAGGAAGCCGTTTGCCATATTCCATTTTCAAATGGCGCCGGCTACGCGCAATTGCGTTTCATCAAACAAGGCGAACGCTGGCGCATTGTCTCATCCGCCGGCTTAAAACAATTGATAAAGACTTCTTCACCTGCTGCTTTGCCAAAAACTTCCGACGGTTCGCATGCGCTGCTGCACTCTTCTTTCAATGCAACGAATCTTTCTTTCATCAACAAAGAGCTTGCGCCGGAGCACGGTCTCGGCATCTTATCGCGGCAAATTACGCAGTCGCGCTTGCAGCGAAACTTGTTCGGCTTGCCGCGGAGCATGGCGCTGTTCGCGAAGGTGCAGCAATTCGACGCCGCGCCGTTTATTGCCGCGAGCTATGTGCAGCTCGTCACCGATCCCGCGTGGAATCGCATTGTCTATGGCGATTATCAACGTTGGATCAAAGCCTACGACGGGCGCGATAGCGGCACGCCGCTCAATCGTCCGCAAGGCATTGCCGTGGATGCGCAAGGCCGCGTTTATGTTGCCGACACTGACAATGGCCGCGTGCTCGTTTTGCAATTGACCGGCCCGGCGGAAAATCTCACGCTCGCTTTTGTGACGGAGCTTGGCAAAGGCGAGTTGGCGCAACCGAGTGCGTTGGCGTGGGATGATGGCGGCACGATCTTCGACAACAGCGACGACGTGTTGTGGGTGATTGATCGCACGCAAGCCGCGCTGCTCGCGTATCAACTCCATAACGCGCAGCAGATCGTGAAGTATCAAAGCGAGAGTTTGCTTGATCCCGTTGCCATTGCTCTCGGCCGCTTCGAAGGCTTGAGTGACGGCAATCTGTATGTCGCAGATGCGGCCTCGCGCAAAGTGTTGCGGCTCTTTTTTGATGGAGAAAAGTTGCGCCATATCAGTGCCGTGGCGTGCGGCGAGGAGACGGTGCCCACCGCGCTCGCAACCGATCATTGGGGCAATGTGTATCTCTCCGATGAAGCGTATCGTCAAATTCAAAAGTTTTCGCCGAGCTTGGAATTGCTCACCACCTTGCGCGCCGAGAATGAAAACTTTCGGCCGCTGCAATTTCAAACGTTGTTCGGCACGCTCGAACTCGCGAACGCAGCGCAGCCGCAATGGTCGGGTTATGATCAAGCCTTTTTGCTCGAACATTGGACCGACAAATCCGGCGGCCGGCGTTATGAGTTGGGCATTGATTTCGAGCTGGAGCATTTGCGCTTGAGCAAAGATCTTTCCGCGGTTGCGCTGGCGGGAAAACTAACCGACCCCGGCTATTTGAAAACGGAATTGCTCGCGCCAAACGGGGCTGCGGTGAATGCGCTGCATGCCGGCTGGGCCAATGCCGGCGCAGTGGAATTGCAATATGACCGTCGCGCCGCTAACGGCGAAATGATCGCGCCGGGTTTTTATAAACTGCGCCACACGCTGCGTTCGACCTATGATAAGCCCAAAGTCGTGCGCGAGAGCGAGACGTTTTATCTGCCGCTTTATTATTATGAAGACTGCGGCGCAAACGCATCCCACGATGCGCATCTCGCGCGCGGTGCACGCGTGAATCGTTTCGGCGAGGGGCCGGAGCAAACACTCGCGACGGATGATCGCGAAGTGGTGTATCGCTTCGCGGGGTTGAATTCTAATTTGCGCTACGAAACGCGCGCGACGTATGTCTCCGCGGAGGGCAACGTTGAGCAAGTTTTGTTTGGGGATGAAAGCCTTCTTCATGAAGCCAAAACGATTTCAAGCAATGCGCAAACGACGGAGTGGCTCGAAATTCCCGCGCAAGAAATTGCTGACGGCAATTTGCAATTGCGTTTTGTGAAAACGAGCGGCTCCGGCCCGGCGAGCGTTGCGGAAGTGTGGCTGCGTGAGGCGCACTTCGATGCCGCGCATCCGCCCAAGCCGGAAGAACGCGCCGGCGCGATTCCGCAAGCGTTTGCGTTGCAGCAAAATTATCCCAATCCGTTCAATCCTTCCACCACGATCACCTTTACGTTGCCGCAAGATTTTCGCGGCGTCGCGACGCTGCGCATTTACAACATGCTCGGCGAAATGGTGCGCGAGCTTGTGCAGCGCGATCTCAGCGCGGGCACGTATCGCGAAGTGTGGGATGGGCTGGATGCAAGCGGAAGGCGTATGGCGAGCGGCGTGTATCTCTATCAATTGCGCGCGGGCAGCTTTGCGTCAACGAAGAAGCTTGTTATGATGAAGTGAGCGGGCGCGAAGAACGTAGAGCCGAGGGCGAAGTGCATGCCGTATCTCTGTGCTCTAAGCCCTCGGCTCCACGCGCAAGCAAGCATGTGGATAGCTACATGAAGAAATCAATGTTGCACAGGTTCTTCGAGCAGGTGCCGGCGCTGTTCGGGCGTCAACGACGCCAAAAGCGCTTTCAAAAAAAATTCGCTGCCGCCTAAATCGGCAAGAACTTTTTCATTGCCCAGCGCAGCAATGAGCCTCTCTGAACCAAGAGCAGCGACGATTTTATTTTCATCTACGCCGGACAAAACGTTTCGCAGAGTTTCGACTTTGAGATTGAGCATGATGTCTTTGACCTCTTTTTCGTACAAATCAA
>CAYNDW010000449.1:0-5664 GCA_964395375.1 uncultured Cytophagia bacterium | reverse complement strand
GGTGACTATGACCAGGCCACCCATGTTGTGGCAAAAGTCCATTCGCGCGAGGGAAAAAGATGATTCAGCAGCCGCACCTCAGGCGTTGCGTTACGTGCGGGCTCCCCGAGACATACGAGACGATCGAATACGACTCTGAAGGGGTCTGTAACATCTGCCGTGGCGCCAGACACAAGCGGCAGTCGATCGATTGGGCAGAACGCAAACGTGTGCTTGACCAGCTGATTGAGAAGCATCGTGGCAAGACCGCGTATGACTGCATTGTGCCGTTCTCGGGCGGTAAGGACAGTACCTTTCAGCTGTACTACCTGATGAAGGAATACAAGTTGAAGCCGCTGGTGGTGCGGTTCAACCATGGCTTCATGCGGCAGGTCATACAGGACAACAATCAGCGCACCTTCAAGAAACTGGGCGTGGACGTCCTCGAATTCACGCCGAACTGGCACATCGTCAAACGCTTGATGCTGGAGTCGTTCAAGCGGAAGACCGATTTCTGCTGGCATTGTCACACCGGCATATATTCGTACCCGCTGCGTGTCGCGCTCATGTACAAGGTGCCATTGGTATTTTGGGGAGAGCCACAGTCGGAAATCACGGCGTATTACGATTATCTGAACGACGAAATCGAGTACGAAGACGATAAGAAATTCAACATGCTCCGTACCCTCGGCATTACCGCCGAGGACATGCACGGCATGATCCACACGCCGGAGGACCCGGTCGACACCCGCGACCTTACGCCGTATACCTTCCCGGACGTGAAGGAGTTGAAAACCCTGCGCTACTGCTCAGTGCCATTGGGCAGCTTCATTCCGTGGGATTACACCACGAACACCGAAATTATCAAGCGCGAACTGGGTTGGCAGGCGGACGAATTGGAAGGCGTGCCGAGCGAGATCAATGCGCACGGCGAAAAAATCGAGTGTTTCATGCAGGGCGCACGCGATTACATCAAATTTCTTAAGCGGGGATACAGCCGCGTGACCCAGATCAACGCGTTCCATGTGCGCGCGGGTCGGATGAACTCTGAAGAAGCGTTTCGCATGAACGCTGAACTTGACGGACGCAAGCCTCCCTCTCTCGACGTGTTTCTGGAGTATGTCGGCTTGACCGAGGACGAGTTCAATCAAATCGTGTCCCCAATGGTCATACCGCCTCACAAGCCAGACTTTATCAATATTCAATCGGCTGAAAAAACACGAGACTTTGCACAATGGTATCGTGAGGATAACCGTAAGAAGTTATGATTGGCATAATTGATTACGGTATGGGAAACCTCGGGTCAGTCCGGAATGTTTTTGAGCATTTGGGATACGACGCGGAGATTTGCAGCCAGCCGGAACGCGCTCATGAGTTTGATCGGCTTGTCTTGCCAGGCGTTGGTTCATTCAGATCCGGCATGGAGGCCCTTAATGGATTGGGATGGACGGCCATTCTGAAGAGTTGTGCGTCTTCGGGGAGACCTATTTTAGGTATTTGTCTTGGCATGCAACTACTGTTTGACCGCGGGAATGAGCATGGCTCAACACCGGGACTCGGACTCATCCAGGGAGAAGTCGTGAAGCTGACACCGTGTGCGCCCAATAAGGTTCCTCATGTAGGCTGGAATAGCTTGAACAGCGTCAAACCGCATCCGTTGTTTGAAGGCGTGAAGCCGAACGTCGATTTCTATTTTGTGCATTCTTATCACTGCGTACCCGTTGACCCAAGCGATACCATTGCCATCTGCAATTTTGGTGGAGAGTTTGTGGCCTGTGTCGCACAGGGCAATGTGGCCGGTATGCAATTCCATCCCGAAAAAAGCCAACCAGCCGGTATGCGTATTCTCGAAAACTTTGCGCAATGGAATGCGGGGTGCTGAAAAAGCGCGTTATCCCTGTGTTGCTGCTCCGTGATGGGCGAATGGTCAAGGGAACACAGTTTGGCAACTATCGTGATACCGGCAGTCCAAAGACCGCCGTTCGTATCTACAGTGCTCAGGATGCGGATGAGTTGGTGTTTCTTGATATTCAGGGTGGTTTGCAGACAGGAAAGTCGCTTGTGGACATCGTCAAGGAAGCCTCGACGGAGTGTTTTATGCCGCTTGCTGCCGGTGGCGGCGTTGGGTCGATTGACAATGTCCGGGAGCTATTACTTGCGGGGGCCGACAAGGTTGTTGTCACGACAGCTGCTGTGGCCAGTCCTGCACTCATCACCGAAATTTCAGAACGGTTTGGCTCCCAGTGCGTCGTGGCCGGCATCGATTACAGGCACAGCGAAAAGGGACCGAAGGTGTGGATTCGCTGTGGTACTGAGGCCACCGACCTCGATCCGGTCGAGCATGCCAAAGGCTTGGTGAAGCTGGGTGCCGGAGAAATATTCCTGAACTCAATTGACCGGGACGGAATGATGCAGGGGTACGACCTTGAAATTGCGGAGTGTGTGGCGCGCGCGGTTCCAGTGCCGGTTATTGTGTGTGGCGGCGCGGGAAATTTCATGCATCTGGTGGAGTTGCTAAGGGATACCGCCGCGTCTGCAGCTGCCTGCGCAAGCCTCTTTCATTTCGGTGACAATAACCCTATCCGCGCCCGCTCCTACTTGCGCAATATCGGTATTCCGATGCGGGTGTTACGGTGATGCATTTGAGTCTGCCGACAGCGGATCTTGAGCGTTATGTGCTTCGACTGATCGCCAATCACCTGCCTGACAACTATGTTTCAGGTCACGCACCAGGAGTCCTGTTCGGACGCGCGCTCGAGCGCATCGAACACTGTTTTTCCCGTATCGATCGTAAATACTTCAAGAACGACGAAACCGTGCTGTTCAACCACTTAAATGGCGACCACATGGCAACGCTCTTGTACTATTTTGGCAATACGGTCTGGCGAGAGAGCAGTGACGAAGGTCTGCCAACCAGGCTGTTCTACTTGAACAAGATCATGCACGGGATTGACTTGTTTTATTCGGTGACAATGCCCAGTGTCTTTCTCTTGGTGCATCCTGTCGGGACGGTGCTCGGCAACGCACAATATGGCAACTACCTGGTTGTGTATCAGAGTTGCACCGTCGGTGCAGTCACCAACGTTTACCCTCGATTTGGAGACGGGACCATCCTCTATTCAAGAAGCAGCATTTTAGGTGACTGCCGAATAGGAAATGATGTGGTATTTGCAGCGAACTCAATGATCATTGACACCAATGTGCCTGGCAATACCACGGTTGTCGGCCAATATCCAGATCAGCGCTTTGAGCCGAACCAGAGGTCAGTCCGTCAGCGCTGCTTTGATAGTCAGAAACCGCTAATAAAGACGAGAGTAGCAGGTGATTGAAGGACAGAAGGTGCTCGGGTTGGTTGTTGCGCGCGGTGGTTCAAAGGGGCTGCCGGGCAAGAATGTCCGAGATTTGTGCGGCAAACCTCTCCTTGTCTGGACCATCGACGCAGCACGTGCTGCACATTGCCTCGATGCGTTGGTTGTCAGCACGGACGATAAGGCAATCGCTGCACTGGCGAACCAGTACGGCGCCGAGGTGCCCTTTATCCGCCCGACCGAACTCGCGCGCGATATCACCCCATCGATTGATGTGGTGGAACATGCAGTCGATTTTCTTGCGGCTGCCGGACGAACGTTCGAGATCGTTGTTCTTCTTGAGCCTACTTCACCTCTGCGCGAACCGAGCGATATTGATGGGGCAGTGGTGCGCTTAGTGGAATCCGGTGCCGGTTCTATTGTTAGCGTCTGTCGCGCAGAAGCCACTCACCCTGCATTCATGTATCGATTAGATACCGAAGCACATTTAAAGCCATTTCTGGCTCGTCAGCCTGATGGGCTCAGGCGACAGGAGCTTGAACCAGTTTATTTTTTGGAAGGCACGATCTACGCGTCGCGCGTCAAGGTTCTGAAGGAGCGGCGCTCTTTCTATCATGATGATACGATTGCGTACGAAGTCCCCAAGTGGAAGTCGATCGAAATCGATGATCTGGAAGATTTCCTCATGGTGGAAGCGATTGCGAATCATAAAGGGTTGGCCAAATGAATTTCCAGAATCGTTTGAACAAAGCGATTCCCGGTGGAGCGCACACCTATTCGAGGGGCTTCGATCAGTTCCCCGCCAACGCGCCGCAGATTCTTGATCGTGGGAAAGGCGCCTACGTATGGGATCCTGATGGTAAGCGATATCTGGATTATGGTATGGCGCTGCGCGCGGTAACAATTGGGTACGCCCACGCCGAGGTCAATGCTGCCGCGATGCGTGAGATCGAGCGCGGTAACAATCTGACGCGAGCCTCGGTCACAGAGTTAAAAGCGGCGGAGTTGCTGATTGACCTCATCCCGGGCGCAGACATGGTGAAGTTTGCTAAGAACGGTTCCAATGCAACAACCGCGGCTATAAAGATTGCCCGGGCCTATACCGGGCGTCGCTATGTCTGTATACCCCGTCAGCATCCGTTCTTTTCGTTTGATGACTGGTTTATTGGCACGACGGCGCTAGCTCGAGGCATTCCGGATAGCCATGCTGCGTCGACCCTGGTGTTCAACTACAACGATCTGCCGTCACTTGAACTGCTTTTCGATCAGTATCCCGGGGAGATTGCGGCAGTCATGCTTGAACCAGCCACGACTACCGTGCCTTGCGCAACAGCATGTGTTCAACCGTTGCGCTATGACAAGCCTTGCCGGGACTGCGCCGAGGTAAGCGGCAATTTTCTGCACCAGGTGCAGCGGCTTTGCCGGCGCGAGGGCACGTTATTTGTTCTCGATGAGATGATCACCGGGTTCCGGTGGCATTTGCAGGGAGCACAAACGTATTTCGGAGTCGAGCCGGACTTGAGCACCTTCGGCAAGGGAATGGCCAACGGGTTTTCGGTGGCGGCTGTCACCGGACGCCGCGAAGTCATGGAGGTCGGGTCGATTGAAAAGCCGGGGGCAGAGCGTACATTTCTGCTGTCGACGACCCACGGGGGTGAGATGTGCGGACTCGGGGCCTTTATTGAAATCGTGCGGATCTACAAGGAGCAGGATGTCTGCCGTCATCTCTGGGCCTATGGGGAAAAACTCCGCAATGGATTGCATCAGGTTGCTGCAGAATGCGGTGTCGAGAAGCATTTCAGCGTGGAGGGTCCCTCGATTTCATTGAACTACATCACTCGCGACTCTGCCGGTTCACCATCCATGAAATTTCGGACTCTTTTCAGCCAGGAAATGATTCGTCATGGGGTGCTGATTCCCTGGATTGCAGTGAGTCTTGCGCACTCGGATACTGAATTGGCCCTCACTCTGGAGGCGGCACGAAAAGCGTTCAAGGTTTACGCCTCGGCGCTGACAGATGGGGTAGAAAAATACCTGGAAGGGCCGGAAATCAAACCGGTCTTTCGCAAGTACAACTGAATGAAGCGGAGAGGTTTTAGCGCGTGGTGACACTGAACGAACTCATGCGAATGCAGGGCCGTCGCGTGCTCATTACCGGTGCGACCGGTGGCCTTGGACAAGTTATCGCCGACACGATAGCTGAACTGGGCGCCGATTTGCTTCTGGTCGATAAGCCGGGTTCAGATTTTCAGCGTATGAGCGATTCAGTGTCCCGGCGATGGGGCGTCAAGATTCAGTGTGAAACGTGTGATTTGGAGCAACCGGATCAGCGCGATGATCTTGTCGCCAGGGTCAAGCGCAGCGGCACGAAGTTGGA
>CAYNDW010000448.1:0-5676 GCA_964395375.1 uncultured Cytophagia bacterium | reverse complement strand
ATCTCTTTGAGCGCTCGGCAGCGTCTCCAGTGAGTAAAAAGATTCCTTCTGAATGACAGGCTAGCGGGAAAGATGTAACCTATATTTCGTTCGGAGCAATAATCCGAGTACGAGGGAAGGTTCTTCCAGAATGACAGCTTGAGGGGAGTTTCAAATTAGAACAAGCAGACTTAAAAATCGCGCACCTTCGCGATTTACAGAGCCATTGATCTCCTATGAAAATCGCCCACGCTGAGTTCGTCATCAGCGCCGCGAACGCGGCGCAATTCCCCAAAGATCGCTTGCCGCAAATTGCGTTGTGCGGCCGTTCGAACGTGGGCAAGTCGAGTTTGCTCAACACACTCTTGCGGCGCAAGAATCTCGCGCGCACGAGCAACACGCCGGGCAAAACGCGCCAGCTTAATTATTATCTCATCAAACCCGAGGGGCATACGGTGCTGCCGTTTTATTTTGTCGATCTGCCCGGCTATGGCTACGCCAAAGTCTCGCAAGCCGAGCGCGAAAGCTGGCGCGGCTTGATTGAGACCTACCTCACGAAATCTCCGGCATTGGCGGGCGCGCTTTCCATTATTGACCTTCGCCACGGCGCGATGGCGAGCGATATGGAATTGCTCACGTGGCTCACGTCGATCAAGATGCCCACGGTGCTCGTTGCCACTAAAGCCGACAAGCTTTCTAACAAGCAACGCGCGGACATGCTGCGCGAGGTCAATGCCGCGACGGCGCAAGTGCCGCTGCAAAGCACGATGATGTTTTCCGCGGAAGAAGCTCTCGGCTTTAAAGAGTTGTGGCAGCAGGTCGTTGCGTTGTTGCAGGATTATAAAGGAAAAGAATCGATGCAATGAATTGAGGTGCGGCCGCCCTCAAAGCTGTCATTCAGAAGGAAACTTTTTATTCGCAGGAGACACGGTCCAGTGCTTAAAAAGATTCCTTCTGAATGACATATCGCTAAGAAGCGAATTGCAAATCAACGTGATCATAACTCATCATTGAACATCTCCTATGCGCACACGTCTCTATACTCCAGGCCCGACGCAGATTCCGGAAGCGGTGCGCGTCGCGGCTTTGCAAGGCAATGTCTATCATCGCAGCCCGGCGTTTCGCGAAATTTTTCAGCACGTGCTCGGTGATTTGCAGTATTTTTTTCAAACCAAACAGGAAGTGCTCGTGCTTTCGTGCTCGGGCACGGGCGGCATGGAAGCGTGCGTGAGCAATCTTTTGCGTCGCGGCGAAAAAGTTCTTGTGCTCGAAGGCGGCAAGTTTGGCGAGCGTTGGGCGGAGATTAGCGCAGCCTATGGCCTCGAAGTGAGCACGATGAAAATTCCGTGGGGACATTCGCCGGATTTGGAAGAACTGCGCAAGCTGCTCCAGCAACAGAAAAATATTGCCGCGGTGTTTTGCAATCACAGCGAAACCTCCACCGGCGCATTTACGGAGGTGAAGGCCGTGGCCGCGCTCGTGCATGAACATTCGGAAGCGCTCGTGATTGTCGATGGCGTGACCGCGGTTGGCGTGTTGCCATTTTATTTTGATGACTGGCACATCGACGTGTGCGTGTCCGGCTCGCAAAAGGGCGCGATGGCTCCGGCGGGTTTGGCGTTCGTGGCGCTGAGCGAACGCGCGTGGCAAAAGCACAAGAGCAGTGACTTGCCGCATTATTATTTTGATTTCACCAAAGCGCACGAGGCCGCGCTCGAAGGCGGCACGTCATGGACGCCCGCGATCAATGCGATTCTCGGGCTGGCGGAGTCGATCAAGTGCATTCGCGCCCGCGGCTTGGAAAATTTGTGGCAGCATTACGCGCGACTCGCCCACGCCACGCGCGCGGGCATGCAAGCGCTCGGGCTTGCAATTTTGCCGCAGCAACCTTCCGATGCGCTCACGGCAATCACAGCGCCGCACGGCATTGACGGCAAAGAGTTGGTGAAAATTCTACGCGAACAACACGGGCTTATCGTTGCCGGCGGACAGGGCCAGTTAAAAGGTAAGATCATGCGCGTGACGCACATGGGCGACTACGATCATCTCGATATGATCGCCATGCTCGCCGCACTCGAATTGACACTGCAGGAGTTGGGTTGGAAGTTTGAATGCGGCGCGGGATTGGCGGCGATGCAGCGCGCTTACCATGAGTTTCAACCAGAATTCATTCGATAATAAAAAAGGGTGTGAGGCAGCAGGAATTTTTTGAGTATTTGCCCTGCCGTTTGAAATGAGCAACGCTTCCCAGCGCTAAAAAAGATTCCTCCTGAATGACACTCAGGAGGTGGCTTGAACGTCTTGAATTGAGAACCAGCATGGCACGTATACTCATTGTAGAAGATGATCGCAACACGCTTTCCGGCTTGCTCGAAATATTGCAAGAAGAAGACTATGAAGCGCAAGGTGTAGACAGCGGCAAGAAGGCGCTGCGCATACTGGAGCGCGAGTCGTTCGATATTTTGCTCACGGATTTGCGCATGCCCGATCTCGACGGCGTGCAGCTTTATGAGCAGACGCGCGCCGCGCATCCCGCCATGAAGACCATCGTGATGACCGCGTATAGCTCGGTGAAAGACGCCGTGGATGCGATGAAACGCGGGGTGTATGAATATCTCACCAAGCCGCTCAATCTCGACGAGTTGTTTGTGATCATCAAAAAAGCGGTGGAAGAGCAAAGTTTACGGCGTGAGAATCAAGAACTGAAGGATCGGTTGTACACGTATAATTACGAAGGTATTATCGGCCAAAGCGGTGCGATGCAGCTTGTTTACAAAGCCATCGCGAAAGTGGCGCAGAGTCAAGCCACGGTGCTCATTCGCGGCGAGAGCGGCACGGGCAAGGAGTTGGTGTGTCGCGCGATTCATTATAACAGCGTGCGCGCCACGCATCCGCTGGTGGAGATTAGTTGCAGTTCGTTTCCGGAAACGTTGTTAGAGAGCGAGATGTTCGGCTATGAAAGGGGCGCGTTTACCGGCGCCGGCGCGCGCAAAAAAGGCCGCGTGGAAATGGCCGACGGCGGAACGGTTTTCCTCGACGAGATCGGCGACATTTCCGGCAGCGTGCAAACCAAGCTGCTGCGCCTCTTGCAGGAAAAAGAAGTGAGCCGCTTGGGCAGCACGGAATCGCTCAAAGTCGACGTGCGCGTGATCACGGCCACGAATCGTGATCTCGAAAAGGCGATCATCGAAAATCATTTTCGCGAGGATTTATATTACCGCTTGAACGTGATTCCGATTTTCCTGCCGCCGCTGCGCGAACGCCTCGAAGACATTCCCGCGCTCGCGGATTATTTCATCAAACACTATAGCGCGGAGAACAACAAAAACGTGGTGGGCATGTCCGAAGAGACCTTGCAGTTGTGCATGTCCTATGCGTGGCCGGGCAACGTGCGGGAATTGGAAAACGCGATTGAAAACGCCATCGTGCTCGGCGAAGGCGAAATTATTTTGCCCGAGCATTTGCCCTTCACCCTGACCTCGCGTTCCGCAAGCGGAACAAGCACCGGTTCGTTCATCAATGCCGGGCCTTCGTATCGCGAGAAGATGGAAGCCGCGGAGAAAATGGTTTTGGAAGACGCGATTCGCAAAGCCGGCGGCAACAAATCCGAGGCGGCGAAACGTTTGGGCATCAGCCTGCGCACGATGCGATATAAGATTCACAAGTATAAGCTGTAGCTCTCGCCTTGAAACAACGGCAGCGGATTTTCACGCACGCTGAAAACCAAAATCCTTCCGGGCACACACGAATCAAACACACACCGGAAGGCCACTTTCTCCGCGTGAGCTTTTGATCCGTGTGTGACCTCAAATCCTTTCAGAATTTTATCCAGCGTTTGAGCGCCTTATTTCACCCAGGCCCTTGCCGGAGTTCGTATGAGCGAAACGCAACGCACGCACTTTGAGTGCTGCAATCCGATTTTCTGCGTCACCGAGATGGCTGCGGCGGTGCGTTATTACGTCGAGGTGTTGGGCTTTCAGCAAGCGCGTTGGGGCGACGCCAACTTCACCTGTGTCACGCGCGACGGCGCAAGCCTCTATCTCAGCAGCGGCGGACAAGGCCAAGCGGGAGCTTGGGTTTGGATTGGCGTCAACGACGTCGAACAACTTCATGAGGAGCTGCTTGCTCAAGGCGCAATCATTCGCGATGAACCGTTGAACTATCCTTGGGCCTTCGAGATGCGCGTCGAAGATCCCGATGGCAACGTCTTGCGGTTCGGCTCCGCTTCGAAGAAGGATCGGCCCTATGACGTTTGGATGCCGTAAGAAATTTGCGACGCGAGAGTAGCGCAGTCATCCTGACTGCGCTGCGATTTCTCTCTCGCACGCATAACCATAAAACCGAAAACCCCTCACCCATGTCCCTCGCACAAGACCTGGCGCGCCTCGCGCTGCAAGAAGAACGGCTCCAGTTTCATGATTTTGATGCTAACACCGCTTGGAACATTGGCGCGCGCCTCCGCGCACTCGCCGAGGCCCGCAGCTTGCCCGTGGCGATTGACATTCAAGTTAATGGCCATGCTTTATTTTTCGCGGCCCTGCCGGGCGCAACGCCGGACAACAGCGAATGGGTCCGCCGCAAACGCAACGTCGTGCAACGCTTTCGGCGCAGTTCTTATGCGGTGGGATTGAAACTGCAAAGCGAGGGCAAGACGCTCGCTGCAAATTATGGCATCGAGGAGCACGACTACGCGCCGCATGGCGGCTGCTTTCCGATCAAGCTGCATGGCACGGGCTGCATCGGCACCATCACTGTCTCCGGTCTGCCGCAGCGCGAAGATCATGAATTGATTGTGGAAGTGTTGGCGGAATTTTTAGAAGTGCCGTTGCAGGAAGTGGCGTTAGAAGTACCGCCGAGTTGATAGAAGTAGAGCGAACATTATTGCGCGAGCAAATGACCGACACGACGCTTGCGCGCAAGCAAAATATTCGGAGCAATCATGCACAGCCCCTTTCGCACACGAGCTTTCGTAGTGCTGGTTATCTGCTTTGGCTTTGCCGTGTTCGCTTCGGCGCAGACACCGTCGCAAGTTTTAAATTCAAATCAAGCGGAGACGAAGATGACCGCGCATGCCAGCGGAACGTTCGAAGTTAAATTGACGCCGCAGGCTGCGGAAGATAAAGTCGAAGCTGTGAGCATCGGCAGGGTACTTATCGACAAACAATTTCTCGGTGATCTCATCGCGACGAGCAAGGGCGAGATGCTCGCACATCGCACAGCGATCAACGGCTCCGCGGGTTACGTTGCGATGGAGCACGTTCGCGGCACGCTGCAAGGCCGCAACGGCACATTCGTGTTGCAACACAGCGGCACCATGACGCGCTCCGTACCAGAGCTAACAATCACGGTTGTGCCGGATTCCGGCACCGATGAACTCACCGGTCTTGCGGGCAAGATGATGATCGATATTGTGGAGGGGAAGCATTACTACGAGTTCGAGTACACGATTACGCATAAACCTTGAAGCCAAACTTACGGTGTGCAAGACTTCGGCTTTGCGATGAACTTTGTTGCGCTGATCTAAATGCGGATGACCAAGAACGGGCCGCCGGAGTTCGCGGACCGGTTCGGGCGCCGTGCAAAGTGTGATGCGTATTGATCTCAGACAGCGAGAGGGTCAAGTTAATGCATTGTAAGGAAGAAGGACAATGACATCTCTTGTAGTTGGAGCAAGCGGCGCAACTGGTCGGTTGCTGG
>CAYNDW010000447.1:0-5692 GCA_964395375.1 uncultured Cytophagia bacterium | reverse complement strand
AAAGTTTTCTCGTTGGAGAAGACGTTCGTGACCAAGCCCATGCCCGTGTGGCGATGCAGCGCTTCGCCGTCGCTCGAAGCAATGCCCGAACTTTCCTGCCCGCGATGCTGCAAGGCATAGAGCGAGAGATAAACGAGCTTCGCCGCGTCGCTGTTGCCATACACGCCGGTGATGGCGCAATTCGAGCGCGGCTTGTCTAGGTCGGAGAATGAAGAGGTCGAATCCATGATTCACTTTGCTAAATGCTTTTCTAAAAAGAAACTCACTTGAGGCTAGATTGAGACCGGCTGATGAAAAACCAAAAGCCTTGCCTCCATTCTTTGTCATTCAGAAGGAAACTTTTTACTCGCTGGACACGCTTCCCAGTGCTTAAAAGGATTCCTTCTGAATGACAGCACTAGAGGTGTAATCTTACCTGCTTAATAGAGTCGCGGCCACGGCAATCCCCAGCACGTCCGCGGCCAGATCTTTCACACTGGGCGTGCCTTTGCGCGAGACGTGATCGTAAATTTCCTTGCCTAAGCCAATCACCAATGTGCTGCTCACGGCAATGTTCACGCTGCGCTCGTGCGACCAGTCGAACTCGCGGCGCAACGCATAATATTGCGCGCCGGCGAGGAACGCGCTTGCGAGTAGATGATCCGCTTTGTCTTTGCCGATCCACGTATCTTGGGCGAGCGGTTTGAGCGCGGTGGCGTTGGTATCGGGGGCAACACGCGCTTGCGATTGCGCAAGCACGGCATTGCAACACAGCAGCATGATCAAAAAAAGCAGGCGCATGGTAGCAACTCTTCAAGATAATTCAAAGGCGAATTTTAAAGCGAATCGCGAGCAATGTTGGCGGCGCAAGCGCGCCGAGAGTGCGGTCGTTCAGGCTCGGGCTTTCATCAAAATCCGAAAGCTGCGCGTCGACATAAGCATCGAGCATGCTGAGAATGATCGTGCCCGCGAGGAACCAATACGCCGCGTTGCGATAGTCTTCATAGATCAATTTGAAGCGCTCGTCGTTCACGCGCTTCGACTCGCGATGCCAATAGACCGCGGTGCCGATTTCGCCAACCTCCGCGGCGCACACGAGGGCCGCTTTCCACTTTTGATCGTTATAGTATTGGCCCCAACCAGGCACGAGCAGCGAGCGCAGCACCGCGCCGTTAGGATTTTTTTTAGGCTTGAGGGGAGCCAATGAAATTGGCTCTTGCACGCGCAAGGAGTCGGCGTTGGATGATTGCGCGAAGGAGGCGGAGGAAATTGTTAAGCAGAGAGTGACCAGCATTGCGAATCGTCTAACAACTTTCACGCAATCCGAACTCATCCCCCGGCCCCTTCTCTTAAAAAGAGAAGGGGAGAAAAGCAGGTGCGGACTCTGAAAGTTTTTCTTCTTCAAAGAGAAGCCGACATTCAGAGCTTCAAACCAGCGCGCCCCCTTCTCTTCCCAAGAGAAGGGAGCCGGGGGGATGAGTTCGTTGGCGTGCGTTGAGGAAATGCGCGACACCCCCCTGGCCCCGCTCAAGGGGGGAACGGCGGTGGTGATCGCACAAGCTTTCATCAAACAAGCAAACCATTGAGCGGCTTTTCTTCTAATCAACAACATGGTATTTCACTCTCAACTCAATACCGCAATCGTTTCGATTTCAATCCGCGCGTTTTTAGGCAGCGCCGCGGCTTGAATGGTCGTGCGCGCCGGCGGATTGCTTGGAAAAAATTCCGCATACGCTTCATTCATCGCCGCGAAGTCGTTGAAGTCCGCGAGGAAGACCGTGGTCTTCACGACATTGGCGAGCGAGCCGCCGCCGGCTGCGAGCACGGATTTGATATTTTCAAACGTGCGCCGCGTATGCACTTTAATATCGCCGGTGACAAGTTGGCCCGTTGCCGGGTCGAGCGGAATTTGTCCCGCGGTGAAAATCATTTTGCCCGCGTCGGTCTTGATGCCTTGACTATAAGGCCCGATGGCCGCGGGCGCGCTGGTGGTTTTCAGAACTTCTCGCATAAAAACTCCTTTCAAAAAATTAAGGGTAACTTTATTGAGCGACTTATCTATTCAATTTTTCAAGAACACAATTCTTATCGGTTCCCCTTCCTAGCATTGCACCTGCGATGCATCAATGCAGCATTGGCCAGGCGCGTACTACCACCCTTGCTAAACGGATTGATATGATCAATTGAGAGGTCACTCCAGTTTAAAGGCTCTCCGCAATGTGAGCATTTTCGCTCTGCGGAAGAATTCCACAATATGCGCCGCTGCTCCGCACTAAAAAGCCGTTTCGTGTCCTTGCGTTCGAACAAGCTTTGCAGCAAACCACGCAAGATCTGTTCACGGTTTCGTCTTTGCTGGATATCATCAGTTCCTCCCACTACCGTTAGCAAATAGTCCCGGTAGGATTCAAGGCCAGGTTTAAGGCTGCGTGCTTTTTGAACCTTTTCTCTGGCATGATCGACGCCAGTTGAAAATGCAACAAGTAAATCAGCGGCAAATTTATTGCGCCGTTTATCGGTAAGAATCAAACGTTCAGACTCAAACTTTGAAAGTAAAAGTACCAGGCTGTAGAAATCCGAGACCTGCCGAAAACGAGTTTGATGCAACAGGGGAAACATGCGCCGCATGCGATTCAACGCTACGACTGTTCTTTCTCTGGCTTTTCTGGTCTGGATCGGACTAAAACTATTTGACTCCATAACTTTATCCAAAGCAGCCTTTTTGTTGATCACATCACCTTGATGAATTGAAATCATTAGCTCACACATCAACTCCACATGTCGCATGCGTGCAATTTGACCCTTAGTCAAAATTCTATTCTTAACAAGATAACTTTCGAAACGAGCCGCAAGTCGGGCGGCCTCTCGAAGAAAAACGCTATTATAATACTTGGCGTGCCGCCTTTCTGCCGTGGTCAATGCCTTGCCGGTAGAATTAATGCGCACGAACAAGTCAATTACATCGGCCAACTCTCCATCAACTTCGATGATGCGCAAGTTGTAGCCTGTAATGAGATGCTGTTTTCGCATTGAGCGTAAACGATTCCAATCCACCCAGTTTCTTTCATCTTCTCCAGGGAGATGGACCCGAGCCCGGAATCGCTGTCCGCGAATCAACCCCATGAACATAAAGATGGACTCAATACGTTGCTTGCCATCTATAACATCGTAGACGATTTTTCCATTCTCTTCCCGACGATGTAGAAATATAGAAGGCAAGGGATAATTTCTAACGATGCTATCGACCAACTTGGCTCGATCACGCTCCGTCCAAACCGAAGCGCGCTGAAATCCTGGAGAGAGGTTGAGATCATCATCCTCATAAAGGTTTACGAGATCTTGCACAGTTTTTTGGTGTGCATCATGGCGCAATCCGGGCATAAAAAATCCTCCTTTTATAGATAGTGGTCACATTCGAAACTGCATGCGATACAACTTTTGATACACGCCTTCTTGCGCGAGCAACTCGTCGTGCGTGCCGTTTTGCACGAGGCGGCCTTGATCGAGCACGATGATTTGATGCGCGTGCAAGATGGTTGAAAGGCGATGCGCGATCACAAACGAAGTGCGATTCACCATCAAACGCTCGATGGCTTGCTGCACGAGCATTTCGCTTTCGCTATCGAGCGCGGAAGTGGCTTCATCTAAAATTAGAATCGGCGGATTTTTCAACAACGCGCGCGCGATGGCGAGGCGTTGGCGCTGGCCGCCGGAAAGCTTGAGGCCGCGCTCGCCGATGACGGTGTCATAACCAAACGGCAATTCCGCAATGAAGCGATGCGCATTCGCCGCGGTCGCGGCTTCGATCAGTTTTTCCTCCGGCACATTTTCCAAACCATACGCAATGTTGCTGCGCACCGTGCCGTGGAAAAGAATGGTCTCTTGTGTGACGATGCCCATTAACCCGCGCAAGCTTTTGACTTGAAATTCGCGCAGGTCAACGCCGTCAAATAAAATGCGCCCGCTCGTCGGATCATAGAAACGCGGCAGCAAATCAACGAGCGTGGATTTGCCTGCGCCGCTCGGGCCGACGATAGCGAGAATCTGTCCGCGTTGTACCGCGAAATTTATTTCGCGTAAAACCTGCGTGTCGGTTTCATAAACAAACGAAACGTTTTCAAAACGAATGCTCTGCGTTAGACGCTCGACGGGTTTTGCGCCGGGCAATGAAGCAACTTCCGGTTCGGTCTCAAGCAATTCGAAAATGCGCGTGCCCGCGGCTACGGCTTCTTGCAAGCGGCTATTCACGGAAGAAAGCTCTTTCACCGGCTGCATGATCGAAAACACCGCGAGCAGAAAAAGAATGAACTCACCGGGCGCGAGCGATTGGCCCGCCAAAACTTGTTGCCCGCCAAACCACAAAATGCCGACCCCGACAATCGCGCCGAGAAACTCCGTGAGCGGGCCGGCGAGCTTGCTCACGCGATTGACATGCAGAAGGGTTTTGTAATAAGCATGCGACTCATGTTTGAAATTACGGTTTTCATAATCTTCCATTGCAAACGCTTTGACCACGCGCACGCCGGTGATCGTCTCTTGCAGCACGGAAGTGAGATCGGCCATTTTCGCTTGCGAGAGCGTGGACACGCGGCGCAAACGCAGGCCAATCGCGCCGATGATCGCGAGGCTCATGGGCAGAATCGTGAGTGCGGCCAGCGTTAACTTCCAACTAAGCGCGAATGCAATGCCGAGATAGGCGATGATGAGCAGCGGATTCTTGATGAGCGTGACAAAGCCCGCGGAGATGCCGCCGTTGACGAGCGTAACGTCGTTGGTGATGCGCGAGATGAGTTGGCCCGTGCGCGTGCGACTGAAATAACCCAATGACAGCTCGTGCAGGTGGCGATACATGTCATTGCGCAAATCCATGATCACCCCCTGCTCGACGTGCGCCATGAGATAGGCTTGCAGATAGTCAAAAATATTTTTGCAAAGAATGAGAATGACTATGAGCGCACACAAACGCAGCAACGCGCCGCGCTGCCCTTCGCCGAGAACAAAGCCGTAAATTTTTTGTTTGATCTGCTCGCTGACGCGCGACACGGTGGGTGTCAGCTCCGGCGAGGGGACTGGCGCTGCGCTCGCTTTGCTGGTTTGGGTGCCGTAAAAAATCACGTCAAGGAAAGGCAGGATGGAAATCAAAGAGATGCTGCTGAAGATGGTATAGAAAAAAATGCAGAGCAATGAGCCGGTGAGCGCTGCCCAATAAGGACGAACGTAGCGAATGATTCTCAGATATGTGGGCATCAGGCGTGGACAGCGTTACTTCTTTTTGATCTCTTCGAACTTCGCGTCTTCCACCATTTGTTTGGAAAGATCGAGCGGCTGATTTTTCGGACGGCCCTGCGCGCGCGGGTCGGGCTGCGGCTTAGGAATGAAGAGCGCGCGCAGTACTTGGACGGCGAGATAAACGAGCAGCGCGTAAAAAAGTATGCGGACCATGTTGCAACCTCAAAAGATTTTTATTGGAGTGATGGAGTCGTAGAGGATGGATTATTGGGAAAGCAATACTCCACGGCTCTAATACTCCAAGTGCTTCACCTCGGCGGCGAATAGTATTGCACGCCGGAAATCGGACGGCTCAATTGCGCGACCAAATCTTCAAAATCTTCTTCACGCTTTACGAAGTCAATTTTGGTCGCGTTGATGACCAACAACGGGGTGTCGGTGTAATTAAAAAAGAAGTGATTGTAAGCTTCGTTCAAGGTGCGAATAT
>CAYNDW010000446.1:0-5720 GCA_964395375.1 uncultured Cytophagia bacterium | reverse complement strand
TGTTTGCCCGCGACAACTTCGCGATCGACGAGCGTTGCCACAAGCTGGCCGAGCATGTTATAGAGGCGCAACGACACACGGCCCGCTTCGGGAATTTGATAGCTGATCGTCGTGCTCGGATTGAATGGATTCGGATAGTTGTTGAACAACTCATACGTCGTGATCAATTCCGAAGCTGTTTCTTCTTCATCAAAAAAAGCGGAAGCTTTAACCGCGCCGAGGCCGCCGTAATATCCCAAACGATTCGCGTCACCAGTAGCATTGGCCGCAGAGGTCGCGGCATCAACGGCATAAAGCCGCGTGTTTGCGGGCAGATTCACCGTCATCGCAGTGACGACATCCGAAGCAGCGGAACTCGTCATTACGCCCGTGCGATAGATGCGCGGCACATAGCTGCCGCTCGAGCCGGTGAAGCCCGTGACATAGAGCCGCTGCGTGTTGGCATTCCACGAAACATCTTCGACCGTCATACTCGCAGCCAAGCCACTGCTCGCAATAGAAGAGAACGTGGTGCCGTTCGTGGTTTGATAGTACTTCGAAGAAGTGCCCACGGCATAGCCCCAACTCGCGTCGATCATCTCGATGCTATAAAAAGGCGTGACCGTTGACAAGCCGCTCCACGTGGGCGTGCCCGCAGTGCCGTTTGTTGTGCGATAGATGCTGTTGCCGCCAGTCGCATATGCGCCGCAGATATAAACGAGATCAGCGGTCACCACATCAATCCCATAAAACGCGGTGGAAGAAGACGTGCTCGTGCTGCCCATCGTGCCGCCATCGATGCGCGTCCAATTTGCGCCGCCATCCGTTGAGCGCACGACGCGCACACGCCGCGAGCTTGCAGTGACATAACCAATCGCATACAGCGTATTGCCCGTGCCTTCAATGCCGCGCCACGTCGTACCGACCAAAGTGCCGAGCGCAACCGAAGTCCAATTCGTGCCGCCATCAGTCGAGCGGCGCATCGTGTTGCTCGCGCCCACCACGACGACAGTGTTTGCATCCACTGCTTTCACGCCATACAACGCGCTGCTCGTGCCGCTCGTCAACGCATTCCACGCGAGCCCGCCGTTGGTGGTCTTCGCAATTTTTCCGCTGCTCGCGACCGCGTAGCCCGTGTCTTTATCGAGCATATCGACTTCATTGAAAGTATACGTCGAAGCGCCGAAGCCGCTCACTGTGGCTTGATTCCATGCGCCGCCGTCTTCGACAAACACGGCATAGCTGCGCGAAGGCACTTGCACGATGACTTGCCCGCCGCTCACGGTGAGCGTTGCGCTCGTCGCATTGCCCGTGACATCGACGAGCGTTGCGCCATTGGGCAAGTCCGTCGTGTTCACGCCGTGCGTCACGTTCAACGTCTCGCCTGCAAAGTTGATGGCGACGATCACATCGCGGCCGGAAACTGCGCCGCGCAATTGATAGAGCAGCGTGGTGTTCGGATAGCCGGTCGTGTACGTCGCGCTGTACGGCGTGCTGAAGCGGCTGAGGTAATCGCGGCTCGTCGCGCCGTAGCAATAATTTTTGTGAATCTCGAGGAGCTGATCGATCTTCGTTTTCAAACCGGCATTATAATAGTCGGGATAAAACACGCTGGCCACGCCGAGTTGATTGTTGGTGAGCGTGTACGCGTACGCGAGAATGGGTTGATTGTCCACCGGCTGGCCGGGATCGCGGAAGTCATGATTGTTCACGAAGGTCACGGCATAATCGCCGCTCACGCTTTGCGCATCGACGATGCTCGAATTGAACACGTTGCGCGCGTCGTAGCCGAACGAGTCGCACGCTTTCTCCAACGCATCGCGCAGCGCGAAATCAAACACACGCGGCTTAATCGCAGCGAGCGTGCCCGCGTCCATGTAACTCTTCACATCATCGACCCAATCTTTCAGGATGAACGAGTTCGAGTCAAACCACTCGCCCACGACCATGCCGGGGTCCATGGCGTTCGCGTGCATGTTGTCGAGCAAATCGCCGACGAACTCCGGCGGGAAATGCTTCACGGCATCCATGCGCAAGCCGCGCATGCCGACATTGCTCCACATCCAACGCGACCACGCGAAGAGTGTGTCGCGCGTGTTCGTGGCGAATTGATCGTAGTCATAAAAGAAATACATGTAATCCCAATCGCCGCACAAACACGTGGCGCTGCCGTTGGGCTTGAAGCAGGTGTGGTTCATGCCGCCGCGGCCGCTGGGCATGCCGAAGAAGTTCGTGTAGGTTTGATATTTGATCGCGCTCTGAATATTGCTGCCGCCGTACCACAACTCCGACACGTAATGATCAGTGTAGCCGCTGGAGTTGGTCATGTAGATCCAAATCGTGTCGCCCGCGGCGTTGTAATCGCTCGCGCCGAGTGTGAGGGCGAACTCGTCGATCTTGCAGCCCGCGCCGTCGAGGTTGGCCTGCATGTCAACGCCCAATGTTATCGCGTTGTTCGGCTCGCCGCAACCGCCGCCGCCGTTCGGCTCGGATTCGTTTTGCGCGGGCAGGCCTTGATAGCCCACGGTGTTGGTTTGCATGTAAGGCTTGTACGGCTTGCCATAAAAGTTCGCGTGCTCGGAAGCGGATTTGAATTTGAAATAATACGTGCCTGTGCCGCGGCCGGTCGCGCCGCCGATGGGGAGATAACAACGGAAACGATCCGAGGGATAAGGTTGATCGCCATTCGTAATTTTCGTGGCGTTCATGTTTTCGATCCAGCCTTCGACCGAGGGATTGTCTTCCGCCTTGCCGCCGTCACGATGATTGTAGATCATATCCGCGACCATTTTAATGCCGTTCGTGTTGAACGCGGCCATGAGATCGTTCACATCCGTGCGCGTGCCGAAGCGCGTGGCGCCGCCGCCGAACTCGCCGAGATCGAAGAGGTCTTTCGGATCATAGCCGTTGCTCGTTTGCCCAAAGCTCGCGCGCGAGAGCGGCGGGAGCCACACATAGGTGAAGCCCGCATTCTTCAATTCCTGTGCTTTATCTTTGAGCGTATCGGCCCACACGTGGCCGTTCGCGGTGCCGGGATAATCCCAATACCAGCCTTGCAACATGAAATCTTGCGCGTGCGCGGAAGGAACGCCGCACAGCAACAAGAGCAACAGCGGAAGCGCTTTCAAAGTTTTCATACGGACTCCATGTTTTGAGGTAACGGCTCACAGCGAAATTAAAAATCCCCTTTGGCGGGACAAAGGGGAGTAAATCAGATGAGAGTTTTGTGAAAGAGATTTTGACTCGCCCGATCTTTACCCCCGAAACGCTTACCGGTCATCAAACGGATTCAAGCTCATGATGCGTTTTTCAAAACGCGCAAAATGTTTTCTTTCGTTTCGGCGGTGACGACCATTTTCAAGGCGATATTCAACTTGTCCGCCTCGGTTATTTCCTTGATGCGCTGCTTTTCCGTCTCGGTCAGAGGAAAGCGTGTGTCCAAAAGCATGATCAAGACTTCTTGTTTGTCAAGAAGCTGGCCTTCCGCTCTCAATCTTTGCGCTAATGTCGGCATAGTTTCGACTCCTTTTATTTGACTTTCTT
Organism: uncultured Cytophagia bacterium; assembly: GCA_964395375.1. GTDB lineage: Bacteria > Zhuqueibacterota > Zhuqueibacteria > Zhuqueibacterales > Zhuqueibacteraceae > JABWAN01. The sequence continues at coordinate 2,198 of CAYNDW010000446.1, read as the reverse complement.
CCAACATTTTTGCCAAGTCGGGCGTGGGAATGTCCTGGGTCTCGGCTATATACACCATCAAAAAATTGATCCTTTCCCGTTCACTCGCAAAACCTATTTGGCTCCATAAACGGAAAACTTGCCGCACGATTTCCAAATTCTGCTGGAACGCCGCCCTCATCAACAAAACGGCGGAAAACAAAAATACGTTTTGCTGCAATCGCCGGCTGCTTTCAGATTCCCAATCCCATTGATTGGTGTCAAAGAGAATATATTCAAAGTTGAGCAAGAAACGCTGCAATTCATTTACGGAGGGAAACTGCTGATTGAATCGTTGCGGAGTCGTCCACGGCGCCTTGCCGTGATAAAACACCACGGGAATGATCACGCGCAGAGGCTTCTTTTCATTGCCGTCCTGTTGCCACCTCACATGCATGTATCCCAAAAGCTGCATGAGAACTTTCTTATCCGGATAAGACTTGTGCTCAAAAAGCAGATAAACATCAACCGACGTCTCATCGCCTTTCAGCCGGCATCTAACCACGATGTCAGAAAGGGATTCCTTGTACTCTTCTGAGATGTACGAAGTCGGATCGAGCGCCGGCTCCGTAAGCTCAAGTTGTCCTCGCAAATCCTCCGGCAAGACGCTTTCCAGAAAAGTTTCGAGGTTTGCAATCTCGGAAAAGACCTTCCGGAAAAAATTGTCGTGAACGTTTTCGATGGTTGCCATGAGAACTGATACGGATTTCTACAATGAAAGTCAAGATAGCGGTGGGCAACGCACTATCGTCTTTGTTAAGTGTGGTGCGCAGGCTTCCTTGTCGGCAGACTGAGAGGCCGGCGCTATTTTTTTACGCGCACTTGCGGCAATACCAAACGCATGATCCTCGCTACATTACGCGTTAAATTTGTTGAAGCACGCCAAGCGTTGAGCCTAAGAAGACGATGTTCTCCGAAACGCCGTAAATCGGCATCATGAAGCGATCGAGCAGCGAAGGCTTCTCGATGGGATTAGACGAGAGTGTGCAAGTCCGGAAAAGTGGACGGGTAGGTAATATCTGCCGCGTAAAAAGTCAAGTACGATTATCCATTAATAGCGTCACCCTCGCATGTTTTCCGTTGCAGTAGAACTAGCATGGAGCTTCGAATTTGAAAAGCAAAATTCATTAGAACGGAACCAGCGGACAAAAAAAACGCCACTCAATAAAATTCGTCTTGACATGCGGGCAAGAATGATTTAGCTTAAAAGAAATAAGCGAGCACTTTTTATCAATCCTTGCATTCGGATTGCGATGCCGGCGCACACGCTCTCCCTCTCCACACTCCAGAATCTTTTCATTCGTCTAGTTCAAGTCAACGGCGTCTCGTTGGCGGAAAGAGCGATTGCCGACGAAGTCATTGCCATTGTGCGCGCTGCCGGCGTGCGCGTTTTCGAAGATCAAGCCGGCGCCAAACTCAATGGCAATACGGGCAATCTCATTTGCCTTCCGCCGAAGTTTGATCCGAACGCGCCCGCGTTGGTGCTCAGCGCCCATCTTGACACGGTGCAACCCACGGCGCAACTCCATCCCATAATTAAATCTGATCGCATTTGTTCCGACGGCGCCACGATCCTCGGCGCGGACAATCGCTTGGGCCTAACCGTCTTGGTGCATCTGCTGTGCACACTCGCGCATGAGCAAATGCCGCACAAGAATTTTTTCGTCGTCTTCACCGTGGCCGAAGAGATCGGCATGTTGGGCGCGAATCAACTCGACCTCGCGCGTTACAATATTCAAAGCGGTTTGGTGTTTGATTGCTCGCGCCGGCCGGGCGTTTACATTCGCGAATGCGTGGGCGCGGCCATGTTTCAAGCTAAGTTCATCGGCAAAGCCGCGCACGCCGGCGTTGCGCCCGAGCACGGCGTGAATGCGATCGCGCTCGCGAGCAAAGCGTTGGCGCAAATTCCCACCGGGCGCATCGACGCTGACACGACCGTCAATTTCGGTAAGATCAGCGGCGGCGGCCCGACGAATGTCGTGCCCGATCTCGTCACGGTCGAAGGCGAAGCGCGCTCGTTCGCTACGCCACGCTTGCAACAACAGCTTGCTTCGATCCAACAAACCACGAAAAAAACGCACATACACATCACGAATCGAACAACAACAAAAAAGCAATGTTCCTTCCGGCACATGTCGGACCAACAACTTCAGTTTGGGCGGCGACAACCAATTCGTCGT
>CAYNDW010000445.1:0-5738 GCA_964395375.1 uncultured Cytophagia bacterium | reverse complement strand
GTACGACCTCGTCAGCGCGGAGAAAATTCTCGCACGCTATGTGGATCAAAAAATTTCGCTCGCCACCAAACAAGGCGGCACGATCACCGGCAAGCTCCTCACCGTGCAAGGCAACGTCGTGTTGCAAGCCGAGGACGGCGCGATTAAAATTTTGAGCAGCAGCGAGATCATCGCCACGGACCTGCCTAAACTGCCCGAAGGTTTGATCACGCGCCCGACGCTTGTGTGGCACGTGGCGAACAACGGCCCGGCCAAACAGAAAGTCGAAGTCTCTTATCTCACCGGCGGCATGCGTTGGCACACGGAATACGTCGGTGTCTTGGATGCGACGGACAAGAATCTCGAACTCACCGGCTGGGTTTCGCTCGACAATCAATCCGGCGCAACGTTTCCCGACGCGCAATTGCTGCTCGTCGCCGGCTCCATCAACCGCGCGCAGCCGCCGCAGCGCATGTATAAAGGCGCTCGGCAAGCGATGGAGATGGCCGCAGCCGGCGGGTTCGAAGAGAAAGAATTTTTTGAATATCATCTCTACACGCTCCCGCGCCCGTGCACATTGAAAGATCGCCAAGTCAAACAGATCGAGCTTCTGCCCGCGAGCAAAACCGGCGTGCAAAAAGATTATGTCTATGACAGCAGCCGCGACGCGAAGAAAATAAAGGTCACCATCAGCTTCAAGAATAGCCAGCAGAACGGCCTCGGCATGGCGTTGCCCGCGGGCAAAGTGCGTTTGTATAAACCCGAAGGCACGGCGCAAATTCTTGTGGGTGAAGACAACCTCGATCATACGCCGCGCGATGAAGAGATTCGTCTCAACGTCGGCGACGCGTTCGACATCGTCGGCGAGCGCACGCGCGTGAACTTCCGCCAAATGGGCGATCGCTCGAATGAAGAGCAAGTGAAAATCGAGATTCGCAATCACAAGAGCGAAGCCGTAGTGGTGAAAGTGCTCGAACACTTCGGCGGCGATTGGACCATTCGCCAGCAATCGCTCGAATCCGCGAAGAAAGACGCGAGCACCGCGGAATGGCGCGTCGCGGTTCCGGCCAACGGCAAAGCGGACGTGACTTACACCGTGTTCCGCACGTGGTAAAGCTCTAAAGCTGTTGCAACCTCGGCGCAGCCGAGGTTTTATTTTGCCTCCCAGAACTTGTCATTCAGAAGGAATCTTTTTACTCGCTGAAGACAGTGCCGAGTGCTTAAAAAGGTTCCTTCTGAATGACAGGCACGAGGAGGGGTTCATCGTATGAAAACGAACGAATCATTGCGCAACCGGAGGAGCAATGCGTTGCCATCGCAAAGTTGTTCATGAAGTCGAGCGCCTCGTTTTGTTCATGGCGCTCGCCGCATGCGCATTCTCTCCCCGCGCAAACGCGCAAACGACTGCACCCGACTCCCTTCCTGCCAATGACTCCACGCGCTATGAAATTTCTCCCATTACCGTTACGGCGCTGCGTTATGCCCAACCGATTCTCAGAGTGCCGATGGCGGTCAATGTGATGAACGCGGAAGAGCTTCACGTGCGGCGCGGCTACGGCATGGAAGAAGCATTGCAGTCCGTGCCCGGTGTGCTCGCGCAAACGCGCTCGGGCAATCAGGATATTCGAATCACCATTCGCGGCTTTGGCGCGCGCGGCGCGGGCGATCGCTCCAATACCGGCACCTCGCGCGGCATTCGCGTGCTTGTCGATGGCATGCCGACTACGGAACCCGATGGCCGCACGTCGTTCGACCTCATCGACCTCACCACGGCCGAAGGTTTGGAAGTGATTCGCTCCAACGCCTCCGCGATTTGGGGCAATGCCGCGGGCGGCGTGATCAACATCAGCTCCACGCCTTTGTTCGAATCGAACTTTCTCACCGCGCGCACATTGCAAGGCAGTTTTGGTTTTAACAAATACGTTTTGCAAAGCGGGATGAAGCTCGGTACCGCGAAATTGTCGATTGCGCTGTTGCGCAATGACTTCATCGGCTGGCGGCAAAACTCCGCGAGCGAACGCACGCTCGTTGACGTTGATTTCATTTCGCATCCGAGCGCGCAAACTAGACTCGGCGTTTTTCTCATCGGCACGTACAACAAGTTTTCCGTGCCCGGCCCGCTCTCTTTGGCGCAATTTGAAGCCGATCCCAAGCAAGCGAACGAAACGTATCTCAAACGCAGCGAGCGCCGCATGAATCGCGTGGGCCGCATCGGGGTGACGTTGGAGCACGAAGTCGATGAGGCGCACGGCTTCTCCGGCCAAGTGTTCATGGAGCCGAAATTTCTGCAGCGCTCCGAGCGCGGCACGTTCCGCGATTTCACGCGCTATCACGTGGGCGGCAACGCGAGCTATCGCTTCGCGCACGACTTCTCGCCGAGCGTAAAGAGCAAGTTTCAAATCGGCATGGACGAAGCTTATCAAGACGGCGCGATTTTGTTTTATTCGCTTTCATCAACCAACGAGCGCGGCAGCACGTTGCGCGACAACAAACGCGAAGGCGCGAACAGTTTCGGCGCATATGTGCAGGAAGATTTATCTCTCTCGCCGGCGCTGAACTTCGTTTTGGGTTTGCGCTACAACGACGTCACGTATCACAACGAGAGTTTCATCAACGACAACCTCGAAGGCAAAAAATCTTTTCGCCGCTGGACGCCGAAGATCGGCGCGGCGTATCAGCTCACGCCCATGCACAGCGTGTATGCGAATTGGGGCAGCGGCGTGGAAGTGCCCGCGGGCAATGAAACCGATCCAGCGGGCACGTTCGGGCAGGACACGGTATATGCGCTCAATCCGCTGCTCGAGCCGATTCATTCGAACACGTTTGAGCTGGGCATGAAGCAGGTGCTCGTCGCTTCACAAAGTTTGCTGCGCGGCCTTTCGTATGATGTCGCCGCGTACTACATCAGCATCGACAACGACATCGTGCCCTATCGCGCGGGCCGCTTCTATTTCACCGCGGGCAAAACGCGACGCATTGGAGCCGAGGCCGGCGTGAATGCGCAGTTCGAAGGCGATCTTTCCGTGCAAGCCGCATTCACGTATCTCAACAGTCGTTACGTGAACTACACCGTGGACTCCGTGCATTACGGCAAGGCCAATCGCTTTGCGGTTTATGACGACAACAAAGTCGCGGGCATTCCGAATGTTTATTACAATGCCGCGCTGCGCTTTGCGCCGGAGCAATTGGGTAACGCGTTCGCTGAGTTGAGCGTGCAAGGTGTGGGCAATTATTTTGTCGATGATGCCAACGTCACCTCCGTGCCTGCATATAATCTGCTCAATCTCACGCTCGGTTTGGAGAAGCCGCTGCGCTTGGCCGAGAATCTTTCATTGAGCGGCTTCCTCGGCGTTTATAATTTAACCGACGAAAAGTATATTTCATCTGCGTTCATTAATCCGGATATTGTCAACGGCGCGCCGCTCTATCTCGAACCCGGCCTGCCGAGAAATTTTGTGATTGGGCTGTCGCTCTCGAGCGGGCGGGGACAGTGAGTTTGCTTTCTAATTCAAAGCAGTGGTGGAACGTTTTTTTTAGTGGAGGCGTCATGCAACGTTTCTCGTTTTTTAATCAGCCGCCGGTTTTGTTCTTCACTTTTATCTTTTTCGCTTGGCTTCTTGCCGCGGAAGTCAAAGCGCAGACGCAGGAGGCGCCTGCCGCCGGCAGCGCCATGACCAAAGGCGCGTGGGCCATGCAGTTTCACATCAATGACAACTTCACGTTGTCATCTTTTGCGGGCGCAACGCTCTCGCTCAAACGGCACTATTCTGTGAACAAAGCGCTGCGGTTCGGATTGACCATTGGCGGAAATTTTTCAAATGACAAACAGAGTAGTGAGACCGAAACTAAATCGGAGACGGATGACAATTATCAAAATCTCGGTTTTAGTGCCAAGTATATGATCTATCCTGCTCCCGATAAACGTGCAAAGCTCTTTTTCGGTTTTGGCCCCTCGGTTGGTTTCTCGCGTTCCAAGCAAACGCAACGCTACACGAATTCGCAGCCCCAATTTCGGACTGAGAACAAAAGCACAAATTGGTCAGCCGGATTGGGTGGCATGTTAGGCGTCGAATGGTTTGCGAATTCTCAGATTAGCTTCATGGCAGAATACTCTTCTTTTTTGGGTTATCATTCGGCCCGCACAGAACGTGCAAACAAGCAAGAGGATGGTTCCGGCGGTTTTATCGTTTCGAGTGAATCGTTTAGAAATGTCGATTCTTTTTCATTCAGCGCAAGCGGAGTAAACTTTGGGTTGTCGGTCTATTTTTAAGCGTGCGTCTTATCGGGCTTTGCAACCGTAGTATATTTGATTGCAAAGCCTGATGCTTGTATGATTGGGTTTTCTTTGTTAGTGGGTACCAGCAAAGAGAGGGAGAGCATGGGCAATCCAATCCTGAAAGCGCTACACGCAGACAGCTCTTTGATTCCAACAAAGCTCACGCTGTTTGCAAAACTATCGAATCAAGAGTTGATTGATTCGCTTCGCCCCGGACAGCACGGCGCACTAAAAGTTAGGCCCGACGGCACGATGATGGACGGTCATCATCGCGTCAAAATCCTCCGTGACCGCGGCGTTGATGTTGACGCATTGCCTCGAGAGGTTTTACCGAAGAATTAAGAGATCGTTGTGATGAGAACAGATTTATATTGGATCGAAGGCCCGTGGCTGGGCCGATTAGCCGTTTCTCCTCGCCCGCGTGGCAACGACTGGCTCGAAGATGAAGTGCGCGGCTGGAAGCAAGCGGGCGTCGAGGTCGACGTATCGTTGCTCACCGACGATGAAAACGCCGATCTCGGCTTGACGCAAGAAGAGAGGCTTTGCTATGCTCACGGTATGCAGTTCTTGTCATTCCCAATCATCGACCGCAGCATTCCTTCTTCGCGAAAAGCGGCTGTGGGTTTTGTGATGAAGCTCGAAGCGCTTTTGGCGGAGGGCAAGCATGCCGTGATTCACTGTCGCCAAGGCATTGGTCGCGCGGCGTTGATTGCGATTTGCACTCTCATCGCTGCGGGTATGGAAGCGGAGATTGCCATTCAGCGCGTGAGCGCGGCGAGAGGGCTTGCAGTGCCGGAAACGATGGAGCAGCGCAAGTGGGCAATGGATTTTGCGCGCTTGCTTGAGCCAAAGCTACAAGTTTGAATTTCAAGGAGTCGTGAGGATTGAATTGTAACGCCTCCCCCAAAAGGTGTCATTCAGTAGGAATCTTTTTAAGCACTGGAGTCAATGTCCAGTGCTCAAAAGGATTCCTTCTGAATGACAAATTGAAGAGGCGCGGCTAACAAGCTCACGGCAACAAACCTTTACTTCCTAATCGAGATTTGATCATGCGTCTTCCTAAAACAACGCTCACCTTTGCGGGCTTCATGCTCATGAACACAACAAGCTTACTTGCGCAAGCCAGCAACGTGCGCGTCACCGTTTATAACGACAACCTCGCGCTCGTGCATGAGATGCGCGAGATCGATCTGCCCAAACCCTCGGGACTCGTTTCGTTTCGCGACGTGGCAGCGCAGATCGATCCGACCTCCGTGCATTTCAAATCGCTCTCCTCCCCCACCGCGGTGCGCGTGCTCGAACAGAATTATGAGTACGATCTCGTGAGCGCGGAGAAAATTTTGGAACGCTATCTCGATCAAAAAATCTCTCTTTCCACCAAACAAGGCAGCGCGGTGAGCGGCAGATTGCTCAGTTCACAAGGCAATGTCGTTTTGCAAGCCGATGATGGCAGCATTAAAATTCTCAACCACAGCGAGATCGT
>CAYNDW010000444.1:0-5756 GCA_964395375.1 uncultured Cytophagia bacterium | reverse complement strand
GACAAGTTCGCGAATGAGCAACGCAATGGACATGCAGCGGCGCTGCTCTCCTCCAACCAACCGGAAAAGACTGCTGCAACGGAAGCCATGACAGAATGATTTTTTAGAATAATCATTCAGCCATAAAATATTTCCCCGCAGGAAGCGGAGGTAGATTCGAAGGATGAAACGTTTCGTGAAAATTTTTGATTACGTGTTCGTGCTCAGGCCCACGTTGTTCTTTCCAGTGTGGACGGTTTATGCCGCGGGTTACTTTGCCTATCATCGTTTCGCGCCCAGCGGCACGAACGGCGCGACCCAAGGCATGTCGGAAGATGCGATACTCCTCTTGTTCTTCCTCACGCTGCTGATGGGCAGCGGTTATATTCTAAATCAACTGTGCGACGTGGAAACCGACGCGCGCAACAACAAGCTCTTTCTCATTGCGCAAAGACACGTGCCGCCGTTCGCGGCGTGGAGTGAAATGATCTTGTTGCTCGTGCTCGGTCTCGCGGTAGCGTGGCAGCACAGCTTGGCGATGGGCCTGCTCTTTCTCGCCATCTATTTGGTCACGGGCATTTTTTACAACGTCGCGCCGTTTCGCATGAAAGACCGGCCGCTACTCGGCGTGTTTGCCAATGCCGCGGGCGCGCTCTTGATTTTCGCCGCAGGTTGGTGGTCGATGCAGGCGGATTGGGAGAAGGTGGCGCTGCACGCGTTGCCTTATATGCTCGCGGTCGCTGCGGTTTATTTGTACACGACCTTGCTCGATCTCGAAGGCGACGCGGCTGAGAACAAAATCACTTTCGGCGTGAAATACGGCTGGCGCGCGACGGTCATTACAGGTTGCGCGATGGAGTTCGTCGCGGCGATAATCGCGTATGTCGTGAATGATCCGATCATCCTCATTCCCTCTTTACTGGCCGCGCCCTTCTTTCTCATGGCCGTCATCAAACAACGCCGCAGCGACATCGCGCGCGCAATCAAGCTGCCGATTGCGTTTCTCGCGCTGGCGATTTGTTTCAAAGTCTGGCAATACCTGCTCCTGCTCTCGTTCGTATTTTATTTTTCGAAGTGGTATTATCATCATCGTTTCGGGTTGAAGTATCCGAGCCTAAGCGCGGAGTAATAATTCCGGCTTGCAATTGGTTGAAGGGAGTTTATCTTTGGGTGAGATGAACAACGAGCGCCAAGAATACAAACCCTTCGAAGCGCGCCTCATTCAACTGCTGCGGCAGCGTTTCGAAGAGTCGAATCTCCAAGTGGAAGATCACTTGAAAGTCGGTGATCTGCCGCTGGAGATTGACATGGTGGTCATGATCACGCAGCCGGATTGGACGCCCGACTTTTCTAAGTTTCCCAAGCTCTTTGACTACTTTCGCCGCCACAACATCATCGAGGTGAAAACCGAGCAGGATCGGATGGAGGTTGAGGACTTGCAGAAGCTGTTGGCTTACGGTTGGCTTTACATGATACGGCATCATTTGCAATCTCCCACGGAGGTAACGCTGACGGCGCTCGTGCATCATCTGCCGAGTGCAACGCGCAACATACTTCCGCAATACGGGTTTCAATTCATGGCGCCTGGAATCTATCGGCGCGAGCAAGATGCACTCACCTATCTCATCGTCTTCAACGAGACCGCGGACGAATTGATTCCCGAAGAGCTGCGCGCCTTCACGGATCGCCGAAGAAGATTGCAGACTCTGATTGGGAGTTTGAGCAATTTCCATAAAACTTCTTTGATTGAAACAATCCTTGATTTGTACGAAAGCGAGGTAAAAGAAGCCATGTTAAACGTAAGAGACGAAGCCGTGCGCAATATCTTGTCGGTATTGAGCACACAAAAAATCGTTGCTCTGATCGGCAAAGAAGAGGTTGCGAAGGAGTTTAGCAAAGAAGATTTCCTTAAGGCCTTGAGCCAAGACGATATGATTTCTGCAATGGGCCCGGAAGAAACCTTGAAAGCCCTCATCGCCAAACTCGGTGCGGAGCAAGTGCAAAAGATGATCGGCCAAATCCGCCCCAATTGAAGCGTTTTCCGCGATGTGAAAATTTACGCCGTTGGGTTTGGCCGGAGAGGAATTTCGCACTGGCAATACAAAAGCTTAATCCCCGCACTCCACCAAACCATTACTCCAATGCCTCTATGCTCGCCTTCCAAAACTCCATCGAACGCCATCGCATTTGGACCATCTCAAATTTTCTGAGCTTCACGCGCGTGCTCTTTCTCATTCCCGCGCTTTACTTTCTCCAACAAAACACTCCGCAAGGCAACCTCAAAGCTGTGGTGTGTTATATCTTCGCCGGCGCGACGGATTGGTTTGACGGCTATCTCGCGCGCAAACTCCAGCAGCAATCCGAACTCGGCCGCGTCATTGATCCGCTCATGGATAAAATTTGCGTGGGCGCGACCGCGCTCTATCTCAGCCTGTTTCGCGACTTTCCGCTGTGGTTTTTGTTATTGATTCTCAGTCGCGATTTCGTTATTGTTGCGCTCGGTTTTTTAATGGCTTCGCGCCTCCACAAAGTGCCCGAATCGAATTGGTACGGCAAAGTCACGGTCACGGCGCTGGCGATTGTGCTGCTCACGTTCATTCTCAATGTGCAGCCCCTCAAGTGGCCGTTCTTTTGGACCTCGGTTTGCATTTTTTTCGTTTCGGTGATCAGCTACGTGGAGCGCTTTGTTTCGATCCTAAACAATACTCCTTCCTCGCGTTGAGATCTCCTCGCCATTCTCCTCTCGCGGGGCAGCACTCTTGACGCAAAGATTATGGCTTCTTTTTTTGACAAATTAAAATCCGGCCTCAGCAAAACCCGCCGTAGCCTCGTCGATAACATCGTTCATGCCGTCACCGGCAAGGCCCGCCTTGATGCCGCAATCGTTGAAGAATTAGAAAACACGCTGCTCGCCGCGGATGTCGGGCCGGAAGTGACCGCCGCCCTAATCGAACATTTGCGCGAGCGCATCACGTTGGGCAAAGCCTCCTCGCGCGAAGAAGTCGTGTTCGCGATGAAGAGCTTTCTGCAAGAGCGCTTGCTCTTGCCGTTGAACGGCAAAGCGCGCGCGGATTTTTTTGCGCCAAGCCTTCAGCCTTTTGTCATCATGATCGTCGGCGTCAATGGCGTGGGCAAAACCACGACGATTGCGAAGATCGCGAATCAATATCGCCGGCGCGGCAAGTCCGTGCTCGTGGCCGCGGCGGATACGTTTCGCGCGGCAGCCGCGGATCAACTTGAAATTTGGGCGCAGCGCGCGAACGTGGATATCGTGCGCACGAAGTCTGGCGCCGATCCAGCTTCGGTGGTGTTCGATGCGATGAAGGCCGCGCAAACTCGCGGTCTTGACATTGTGATCGTCGATACTGCGGGCCGCTTGCACACGAAAAGTAATCTCATGGAAGAATTGAAAAAGATGACGCGCGTCGTCGATCGCGTCATTCCCGGCGCGCCGCATGAAGTGTTGCTGGTGCTCGATGCGAACACGGGCCAAAACGGTTTGCGCCAAGCCGAGGTCTTCTTCCAAGACGTAGGCGTCACCGGCTTGGTGGTCACAAAGCTCGACGGCACGGCCAAAGGCGGCATTCTCTTCGCGATTCAAGACAAGCTGAAAATTCCCGTGCGCTTCATCGGCGTGGGCGAAGGGATTGACGACTTGCAGCCGTTCGAAGCGAGGGAGTATGTGGAAGCGTTGTTTGAATAGAAGGAACTGACGATGAAAACTTTCGAACTCAAAGTCGACGAGCGAATGCTCGACACCATCGCGGAATATGATGATTTGCGGGCAATGGAAGTCCCGGAGGCCTTTTTACGGGCCATGAAGTTTCTTTTAAGGCTAAGGAAGCAGCGAATAATTGATCACCAAATAGAGATGGCTTATAGCGACCCACGAGTGCGGGAAGAGTTCGATCGTGAGATGAAAGAATGGGAGGACGAGCAGGTATGGCCCGATTGATCCAGCGCGGCGAAATTTGGACATATGAATTCAAGCCGCCCGACAAACGTAGACCCGTTTTGGTATTGAGTACGCAAAAAATTATCGAAGTGCTCAATTACGTGATCGTGGCTCCGATTACTTCCACCATCCACGGCTCACCGACAGAGGTCATTATTGGAATCGACGAAGGCTTGAAGAATATTTCAGCCGTCAATCTGACGGGTATAAAGTCGATAGAGAAATCCAAATTGGTGCAATTCGTCGGCACCCTCGATGACGAAATCATGCAGCGAGTCTGCGCCGCGCTGGCCATCGCGACGGGTTGTAATGAATAAGAACAGCGAGTGTCTTTAACGAGCAATTGCAAAACATTGAGCATGCCCTGTCCACCGAGCTTCTCACAATACGCCACCGCCTAGTCGCGCCGCGCGAATGGGAAGTGGAATATCCCGTCGGGGATGGCAAGCTAATCGGACCGCACGTTGCCGAAATTCTGATGAAGAAACTATAGCGAAGCCATAGTTGAGCAGCCATGTAATGAAAAGCAAAGCCACGGCCAAGCCGTGGCTGAACCATTATAAATTCGCCAAAGGTTCCATTTGAAAATAAACCTCATCACCCTCGGTTGTCCGAAAAACATTGTTGACTCCGAAGTATTGCAAGGCGGCCTCAAAGCTTGCGGCGTTGAGTTTGTCAACGATCCCGTCTCCGCGCAGGCCGTGATCATCAACACCTGCGGCTTCATTGAATCTGCCAAAGAAGAATCCATCGACACCATCTTGCAAGCGGTGCAGCTCAAGAAAGACGGCCACATTCGGCAAGTGTTCGTGACCGGCTGCCTTTCCGAGCGTTACGGCTCCGAGCTGCGCAAAGAAATTCCCGAGGTCGATGCGTTTTACGGCAATCGCGATTTGCAGAAGATTGTGGCGGGTCTCGCGCAACATCTCCGCTTGAAATATGAACTCGTCGGCGAACGCGAATTGCTCACGCCCAAACATTTTGCCTATCTCAAAATCTCCGAAGGCTGCGAGCACCCTTGCACCTTTTGCGCGATTCCCGGCATTCGCGGCAACTTCCGCAGCACGCCGATTCCCGAACTCGTCGCGCAAGCGCAGAGCCTCGCGCAAAAGGGCGTGAAGGAATTGATCCTCGTCGCGCAGGACTCCACGCAATACGGACTCGATCTCAACCACCAACAACAATTGCCCGCGCTGTTGCGCGCTCTCGGTCGCGTCGAAGGCATCGAGTGGATTCGGCTTATGTATGCGTATCCGTATCACGTCACGGAGGAAATCATCGACACCGTGGCGAGCGAGCCGAAGGTGGTGAAGTACATCGACATGCCCGTGCAACACGTGACGGATCGCATGCTCAAGCGCATGGCGCGGCGGGTGAATCGCGCTTTCACCGAAGAGTTGATTGCGCGTATGCATGATCGCATTCCCGAGCTGGTGTTGCGCACGTCGCTCATCGTCGGCTTCCCCGGCGAAACCGAAGAAGATTTTCAAGAACTTTATGATTTCGTGTGTGAGGGAAAATTCGAACGCTTGGGCGTGTTCACGTATTCGCATGAAGAAGGCACGCCCGCGTTTCAATTTGCCGAACAAGTTTCCGAAGAAGTGAAACGCGAACGCTACGACATGCTGCTGCAAGCGCAACGCGACGTTGCTGCGGAATGGGGCGCGAAGCGACGCTCTATCTGCTCGATCGCGGGGTGCGGCTGACGGGCACTGACGGATGGAGCTGGGACACGCCCTTCGTCCACACCCGCGAACGTTATCTGGAGACGGGCGATGCGAGCCTCATCGAGCGGTCCCCCCTGTAGCGAAGCCCCGGCCTC
>CAYNDW010000443.1:3171-5758 GCA_964395375.1 uncultured Cytophagia bacterium | reverse complement strand
CTGGCTCATAGGAATTGAGCCTCGTTTTGCGGGGTTCGCACGAGGATGAACGCGGACATGAGCACGTTGCCATGCGGGCACGACGCTCATCAAGGGAACGATGCAGCTCTCTCTTGATGAGCGTTTTTTACTCTGTAATGTTTTGTTGCAACGTGTATCGTTTTAACTTTTGCGGCCGGAGGGCAAACTTCCGTTTTGTAAAGCTAAAGTTTCGTGCTCCGGTTAAACAGAAACACGAAGGTGAGATATGGGCACACAACAAATGTTCTTGCTAGTCGTGGCGGCATTGCTCGTCGGCCTGGCGCTGGTGGCGGGCCTGAAGCAATTTGCCGCGGGCGCGCAAGGCGCGAACAAAGATCAACTGCGCAACGAAGCGGCGCGCGTGGCGAAACATGCGCAAGCCTGGTATCGCAGCCCCGAGAACATTGGCGGCGGCGGAAGATCATTCGCCGGTTTCTCGTTCGAGAGCATCAACTACGACTCGAGCAAAGTTGTGGGCGTGTTGGCGTTGTCCCAGATGAAACAAAACACCTTTTGCTTGACCGCAAAGCTACACGACGAGCCCTCATGGAGTTTGGTGATGAACATCTATCCCGACTCGGTCACGGCCGCGGAGAGCAATTGAGGCTGCGAAATTTTTTAGCCCCGGTGCTAAAACTTTTCGCACCGGAGCAACCTCCTCGAACTCGATAACTGGCGGCGCGACCGCGCCGAGCGTATAAAACCAAGAGGGATCACCTGAAGAATAAGGCGCGCGAGTGGGAGATTAGTGGCAAAGAGGTTTTGGTATAGGCATTGCAAAAGGAAAAGCCATCAAAGGAATTGATGCTGCCCGTCAGGGAAAGATTTACACCTCCATGATGGGCATTTTTCTTTGCGCAATGAGTGCGAAATGTTGAGCGAGACGAGCGCGAGAATGAAACCAGGAAGTTTTCACGATTTGGCCGTCCTCGCGAAGGAGTACGCGGTATGGGTCAACAACAGATGTTGCTCGTGCTCATGGCGACCATGATCGTAGGGATTGCGATTGTGTTGGGGCTGACCATGTATCAGGAGAATGCATTGGCGGCCAACCAAGATGAGTTGCGTGACGCACTCATGACCGTCGCCGCGCGCGCGCAAGGTTGGTATCGGCGGCCCGGGATGTTGGGCGGGGGTGCACGATCATTTTCTAAAATTTCATGGACGAAGATTCATTTTGATTCGTCAACAACCTCGGGAAATTTTAGCATGACGAATAAACAGCAGGCAAGCTTTCGCATTACCGGAGTGAGCAAGGAAGATCCTTCGTGGAGTTTCTCGCTGATGGTCTTCGCGGATTCGATTGCCGCGGTGCCGTGAGTAGCATTAGGATGAAAGCGGGCATCGTTGTCGAGCACCAGGATGATGATCAACAACGAGCAGGACGCAAGCAAAGACGTAGCGCAGTCATCCCCGACTGCAAGCATCAGAGGCATTACAACCAGGACGGCAAGCACTCGCACTCGAAGGTAGGAAGCATTCGAGAATATTTTCTCCGCAACGGAAGCGGGGAGCGCAATTAGGATGAAACGCGCGCCAGGAAGGCAACAGGGAAGTGGTGTTTTTTGCAAACAACCTCAAGGAAATTGACGACCTGCGCCAAACTGGGCGAGCTGGCGTAGCGCGTCGAGGATATGAGTTGTACAAGACTCGCGCAGCAGAGGCTTTGAGCTTGGCTAGGCACGGCGAAGCTCAAAGCCCGCGCGAAAATGAGTTTTGATTTTCAAATTCGGTAATCCCCCAAATCTGTCATTCAGAAGGAAACCTTTTAGGCGCTGGGGACCAACTCCAGTGCTTAAAAAGATTCCTTCTGAATGACAGGTTTGGAGGGCGCTTCGTTACCGATTTTGATCGTCAAATTGCATAAGAAGCTTTCACAGGAAATTAGCCGCGTTTCTGAAATAAAACAGGACGCTTTATTTAACCACCAATCGTTCACAGGAGAACATCATGGGTCAACAACAATTACTGCTGCTGATTTTGGCAGCCATCATCGTCGGCATTGCCATCGTCATGGGCATCAACATGTTCGGCGAAAACGCAGTGCAGGCCAATCAAGACGCGGTTACGCAAGACGTGCTCACCATCGCTTCACGCGCACAAGGCTGGTTTCGCCGGCCCGCGCAAATGGGCGGCGGCGGACGCAGCTTCGTCGGCTTAGATTTGGGCGATATCAATTTTGCCGGCACGAATGACAACGGCACGTATGCGTTGTCTGGCGTCGCGGCCGGCCAGTTCGTGATCACCGGCACGGGCACGGAAGACGGCGACAGTGACGGCGGCTTGCTGTCAGTGACCGTCACCGTGTTCAACGATAGCGTCGGCACGATGACGTATCCCGAACCGTAGTCTTGCATAAAAATTTTGGATTGGGACAGGCTTCTCTCGGGAAGCCTGTCCTATGTTTAGATCAACCCACCTCCGTAGCCCTGCCCCCTTGTGGGGCATTGTCGCAACCGCATAGTTCATTGCAGCAACAGCCGCCCACAAGGGGCGGGGGCTACATGTTTGAGATAAAAGTGGAACGAGGAGAAGCTCCGAGCCTTCGGGTCTGAGGTTTAATTCG
>CAYNDW010000443.1:0-3161 GCA_964395375.1 uncultured Cytophagia bacterium | reverse complement strand
CTGTCCTATGTTTAGATCAACCCACCTCTGTAGCCCTGCCCCCTTGTGGGGCATTGTCGTAATCGAGCTTTTAGTATGAACGGCCGCCCACAAGGGGCGAGGGCTACATGTTTGAGTCGCAAGTGGAACGAGGAGAAGTCCCGAAGGCTTCGGGACTGAGGTAAAAATCGCATGGCTGAGTTTCGTTACAAAGGGGTCACCGTCGCGGGGAAACCCGCACAGGGCACGTTGACGGCGTCCAGCCAATACGACGCCAAGCAAAAGATCAAAGCCCTGGCAGCCGCGCGCGGTTTGCGCGTGCATGAGCTGCAAAAGAAGACGGCGTTCTCCTACAAAGTTCGCAAAGCGGACAAGGGCATTCAAAAAGGCGAGGTGCTCGCCTTCTCGCGCGATGAAGTGCGCGACTCGCTGTTGCGCATGGGCTATCAAATTTTGGAAGTGCGGCGCCAACTCTTTCGCTTGCGCATGCCCGTGCCGATCAAAGAGGTGGTGGTCTTCATTCGGCTTTGCGCCGATTTGCTGAAAGAGCAATTCCCGTTTGACGAGATTCTCTCGATGCTGGTGAATGACATGGAGAATCGCCGGCTGCGGGAGACCGTGCAAGAGATTCACAAAGACCTCAAGATGGGCAAAGAGGGGCATCAGGTTTTTCTGAAACACGCGGACGTGCTCGGCAAATTCACCGTGCACATGTTGAGCATCGCTTCCACCAGCGGCAACATGGCCGAGATTTATTTGAACACGGCCAAGTTTCTCGAACGCAGCGAAGAGTTTAAAAAGAACATTCGCAGCACGCTGTTCATGCCTGCGATCGTAATGCTCGCCGCCTTCGGCGCGCTGATCTTTTACGTCTCCTACATCTTTCCCAAAGTCGCCGGCATGCTCATCAAATACAAAGTTGCGGTGCCGCCCATGACCGCGGCCACTTTGCAGTTGAGCAATTTTTTGAAAGACACGTACGGCTGGTTCCTCGCGGCCATGGTCATTGCCCTCACCGGCTTCATTGCTTTCATTCGTTCGGAGTCGGGACGGGTCAAATGGGATCGCTTCATCATCACCATTCCCGTTGTCGGCAATCTGATTTATAAAACCAGCATCGAAGTTTTTTGCCGCGTCTTTCACGCGCTGTATAGCGGCTCGGGCGAGAATATCGAAGTGATTCGCATCGCCGCGGAGGCCAGCGGCAATTCTTATGTCGAGAAGATCGTGAAGGAGCGCGTGGTGCCGACCATGCTGCGCGAAGGCAAGAGCTTCAACGACGTGCTCGAACAAACCGGCGTGTTCCCGCAGAACGCGATTTACACGCTGCGTACCGGCGAGGAATCCGGCACGCTGCGCGAGGCCATGCTGCGACTCGCGAATTTTTATGAGAAAGAGACCACGCACAAGATGGCGCGCGTGATCGACCTGATCAATTTGATCATCTCGGTTTTTATTTCGGTGTTGATCGTCGGCATCACGCTGCTGTCCTCGGAAGTCGGGTTCGTTTCGCCACCCACGCCGATGGGTAAGTGAGGCAGTGATCAGTGATCAGTGATCAGTAAACAGTAATCAGTGAGCAGTGAGCAGTATTCGATGAGCAATATGCTCCAAACATTCCCCCCTTGAGGGGGTTCGGGGGGTGTTCTTGATTACAAAGAAGACACTCAATTCATGATACAACGCTTCAATCTTTTTCAGCATGTTCTTTACTGTGACAACGATACCGAGCGACACCCCCCTAACCCCCCTCAAGGGGGGAATTGCTGAGTCGTCGTCGCCAAGCATCGACAATTGACAACTGATCGGTGATCACTGATAACTGATCACCGATAACTGATAACTGACTATGGAACCCATGAGCGCCCGTATCGGGCAGATGTTGTTACAAAAGCAAATCATCAATCGTACGCTCTTTGAAAAAACGTTGCAGGCCCTCAAGCAGGAACCGGCAGCCAAGCAACGCCGCTTTCATCAAATTTTGGTGGAAGATTTTCATGTCGATCGGCATGCGGTGTATCGCACCATTGCGCAGCTTTATGCCTTCAAAGAGATCAATCTCAAAGAAGAGAAAGTCGAAGAGACGCGTTTAGATTTTATTCGTAAAACGCTGGAAGCTTGCGCGGAGGAGAAGCGCGCGCTGTTGCACAACAAACATGCGCTGCCTTTTCGCCCAAGCCCCAACAACAAGAGCGTGCTCACCGTGCTGGCGGCCGATCCGCTGGACCGCGAAATTCCGCCTTTGCTCAACGATCTGTCGTACGCGCAAATCGAGATTGCCTATTGCCCGCTCGAGCAGATCGTGGAGTTGACGGATAAAGTCGCTTCGTTCCGCAATGATTTTCTGCAAAACATTTCGTCTTCGTTGCAAGCGAGCGAAGAGCTGAGCGAAGACGAAGCCTCGGTGGACGAGGCCGCGCTCGACGCCGAAATCAACAAGAGCATGCTCACGAATTTGATCGAAGGCATGCTGGTCGAGGCCGTGCGCAAAGGCGCGAGCGACATTCACGTGATTCCGCGCGAAGGCAATCTTACGGATTTTCTTTTTCGCCTGGACGGCAAGCTGCAGCTCTGGCATGCGCTGTCCGCGGTGAAGCCGGAGTCGGTGGCCGCGGTCATCAAGGATCGTTCGGTCAATATCGACCGGTTCAATCGCAATCTCGCGCAAGACGGTTTCATTCAGCGCAAGATCGACAACTATAGCATTCGCTTTCGCGTGTCGGTGTTGCCGATTGTGATCGCCGAATCGACCCGCAAGCTGGAAAGTATCGTCATTCGTATTCTTGATGATCGTAAAGTCGTCACGGATCTCAAGCTGCTCGGCTTACAGAAACAGGCGGCGGACGATTTCGAAGCCGCGATTCGCCGGCCGCAAGGGTTGATCATCGTCACCGGGCCGACGGGCAGCGGCAAGAGCACGACGCTCGTGGCCGCGCTCCATCGCATCATGGATCCCACGCGCAACGTGCTCACCGTGGAAGAGCCGGTGGAATACATGATTCGCGGGGCAAGGCAGTTGAAGCTCAATCCGAAAATGAATTTCGATCAAGCTTTGCGCGCGGTGCTCCGGCACGACCCCGACATCGTGATGGTCGGCGAGATGCGCGATCTCAAGTCCGCGGAAATCGCGGTGAGCATGGCGAACACGGTCATGCCGGAGAGGGTGAGGATGAGGGTGATGA
>CAYNDW010000442.1:0-5773 GCA_964395375.1 uncultured Cytophagia bacterium | reverse complement strand
CCGAGCGCGAGCCGAGTTGCGTGGCGATGATGGTCGCGCAGGACGAAACCCCGAACGCGGCCGCCAATTCAAACACGCGACCAAGCGTTTGCCATTTGCTCGTGAGAAATGCAAGCACGCCGATCATCAATCCCAACAAACCGGCGACGAGTACTTCTCTTTCTCCGCCGCCGAGAAAACGCGAGGCTGCGGCGGAGGCCAAGCCGAATGCCGCGATCGTGAGCGGCCAGCCATACGGCGAAGGCGCGGCGAGAATTTCGTCGATGCGTTGCGCGCCGCGTGCGGGAGAAATTTTTCCGCGCAAAACTTGGTTCGTGACTTCATCGAGCGCGGCGAGTTTGCCTAAATTGGATTCGCCGGGTTCGACGCGCATGAGAAACGTGCGCTGTTCTTCGAGCGCGCCAAACGCGGCGAAGATCGAAGTCGGCGTGGTGAAGAATTGTCCTTCGAGTTCGAATTGCCGCGCCGCGCGTTCCATCACCACCTCAACGCGATGCGCGGGATAGCCATATTGATGCAGCGCGCGCCCAAGCCGCAGCACGAAGGCGATTTCGCTGTTCAAAATTCCCCCCTTGAGGGGGGTTCGGGGGGTGTTTGGGATTTCAGCGAGTGAACTCAACTTCATGAATGTCTGTTTTGTCTATGTGATGAGTACGTCATTTGTGATGAAGAGCGACACCCCCCTGGCCCCCCTCAAGGGGAGAATTATACTTCACTCCGCCACGAAACTATCCTTCCCTCCCACCACCGTTCTCAGCACGCGCACATTCGGAATGTTCGCGGGATCAATCGCAAAAAGATCTTCCGAGAGCACGACAAAGTCCGCGAGCTTCTTCGGCTCCAATGTGCCCAAACGATTTTCTTGAAAACCAGCATACGCATCGCCGGCCGTGTATGCGCGCAATGCTTCTTCAAGCGTAATCTTCTGTTCGGGCACCCAGCCGTTGGGATTCGCGCCGTCCGTCGTGCGACGTGTGACTGCCGCATAAATGCCGAGCAGCGGCTCAATCGGCGCAACGGTCCAATCGGAGCCGAACGCGAGCGCGGCATTGCTGTCAATCAACGAGCGAAACGCATACGTGGTTTTGATGCGCTCCGTGCCGATGCGCTTCACAGCCCAGCGACCATCATCGATTGCGTGATACGGTTGCATCGAAGGAATCACACCAAGCTCTGCGAAGCGCGAGATTGCAGGCCGCGTGAGATGTTGCGCGTGCTCGATGCGAAAGCGACGGTCGCGTGCGCCGTTCTTGTTTGCGGCTTCGGCATACACATTCAATAACCAATCATTCGCGGCTTCGCCAATCGCATGCACGACGACTTGCAAGCCCGCAGAGTCTGCGGCGATGATCCACTGGCGCAGCGCGGTCGTGTCCGTCGTCATCAAACCGGAAGTTTCGGGCGCGTCTTCATAGGGTTGATAAAACCACGCGGTGGTGGAGCCGAGCGAGCCATCGACAAACCCTTTGAGTCCGCCCCAACGCAGCCATTCATCGCCGCGGCCGTTTTGCTTCACATAATCCGCGAGCTTGGCCCACATGCCGAGCGGCACAACAGAATAGATGCGCAGCTTGAGACCGCCGCGAGTTTGCGCGCGCCGATACGTGGCGAGATCGCTCCATCCGCCCATGTCATGCACTTGCGTGACGCCGCGGCCGATCGCATGTGCCGAAGCACGCGCGAACGCTTCGTCTTGCTCGGCTTCGCTGTCGTCCGGCATGATGCGATACACGAGCGACATGGCCTCATCTTTCAAAATGCCGGTCGGCTCGTGCGTTTGAGGATCGCGCACAATGGTGCCGCCTTCGGGATCGGGCGTGTTACGATCGATGCCTGCAAGCTGCAAAGTTTTGGAATTGGCAAGCGCCATGTGGCCGTCGAGGCGATTGACGAACACGGGATGATGCGGCGTGACTGCATCTATCCACGCGCGCTCGGGCAATTCGCCGCCCCACATTTCGTGATCCCAATCGCCGCCGGTGAGCCAACGGCCTTCGGGCAAATTCTTCGCGAAGCCCGCAATGCGCTGCGAAAACTCTGCGGTCGATTTCGCATCGCGCAAGTCCACGCTGGCGAGTTGAAAGCCTGCGCTCATGAAATGCGTGTGGCTATCCATAAAGCCGGGCACGACGAATGCGCCGTTGAGATCGATCACGGCCGTGCTCTCGCCGCGCAGCTTTGCAATCTCTTCATTGCTGCCGACTGCCACAATCTCGCCATTTCGCACGGCGAGTGCTTGCGCGCGCGCTGCATTCGGGACGCCGGTCCAAATGGAGGCGTTGCTGTAAATGGTTTCGGGAGTTGGGGAATTTGAAGAGGTGCAAGCGAGGAAAGCGAGTGAGGCAAGGATTGCGAGGGGCAAGAAGACGGCGCGCATTTTTTCTCTCTCCGTTCGTCGTTCGTAATCGTTCGTAGTGATGCCTTCAGTCATGCGGAGCTATTCAAGCAAAAAGCTCTTCTGTAAGCGGATTTTTCAAGTAAGCGGATAAAGCAACAAGCCGTATCCGCTTGAGCAGTTCAATCCGCGTACAAAAAGTTTTTGGGTTGATGAAAAGCTGTGATGCTCGTTTCAATGTATCAAGCGAGGGGGTGAGTGGCAATAATAATTTTGAATTGATCTGTGCGAGGAATGACGCGCGTGCGCCGCGAGCACTGGCTGGCAGGGAGGAGTTTATGACCGAGTGCTATTGCAGCAGAAGTTTTATAGTCCTCAGAAATTGTTCTGCGGCTTCAATGGCTTGCTCAACTTCGGATTGAGGCACGTGTTCGATGCCACCATAATCGCCGACATTGCGCAATTCAAACAGCCAATTCAGCGTCTTGCCTTGAGCCTTGTCCATTTTGCCGGTTTTGACGAATCGCTGATGAATCGAAGCGATGACCGCGCTATGTTTGCTCAACTCCAGCCCTTCGTGCAACAAAAGAGCGGTCGCGGCATAGAAAGCGGCATAATATGCGCGCGAAACTGCAAAGTCATGAAAATTTTTTCCGGCCAATTCTCGCGCGGCTTGCAAAGACTCTTCCGCCCGCTCAAGATTCGCTGCGATTTCCTCGGCGAATTGCGGAGTCATACGAAAACTCCTTCCCGCTTGACGTTGCGATAGAGCGGCATGTCACCCGCCTCAAAACTATCCCAAGAAGCGGGCTTGGCTGAAATGAGTCGCTCGGATTCTAATTGAATGGGATAGAGCAGTTCAACAATCGCGCGCAGCTCACGAAAATAGTCAACGGGCTGATTTAGCAAAACGAGCAGGTCAATGTCGCTGTCTGAATGAGCTTGCGAGCGAGCCATGGAGCCATACAAGACCAACCCCTTGAACTGTGATTGGTAGCTGTCTGCAAGCGCCGTTTTGCAGCTTTTGAGTATTTCAGGAATCGTCATCAGGAATCTCGTTTTTTTCTTTATTCAGAATACGGAAGTGACGGTGAAAATTCAAGCCCGCGCTTTTAAAATTCTGGTTGCTGAAAAGCTTTATGGTTCGTTTCAATGTATCACGCGAGGCGGAGAGTGGCAATGACAATTTTGAAGAGGCCCGGCAAGCGACTTGACAAACCCAATCACGCCTACTATATTGAAACTACAAGCTGAAAATCAAAATAGCTTGACCTGAACATTTCATTCCGATAAACCATGCCCACCTCCCGCTCTCAACGCACGCGACCAGTTACTCGAACCGAGAGCGTCGCCGCGCAAGAACTCGCCGGCGAAACTCTCGCGCGTGCTCGCGTCAAAAAGCTTTGGCAGACCGGCGAGCTCTTTCACAACTTCGCGCGGTTTTCTCACAGGCCGGAGTTGAAGAAAGTGGATCGGCTCGCGCGCATTCTTGCGAACGGCCTCGTGGCTCCGGCTTCGTGCGAGGACGGCTCGGTGCGCTCCGATCTCAACATTACTGTGATTGGCGCGCCGGTGCCTTATGATAGCCTCGTTTTCTTGCATCGCTTCGGGCCGAGATCGGGGCTTTATTTATGGTCTCGCCCCGAACATTTCACCGTGCTCGTGGAGCCAAGCGTTCCTTTTCTCACGCCGCAAGATATGGGCAAAAGCTGGGCGGTGATGTCCGGGGATGAAGTCTATGTTCGCGACCGCATCGCGCCGGAGCGCTTGAGCGGCTTGGTGGTTGACCACGCGGACGTTGAGGAAGTGATGAAAAATTTTCTGCCCATGCTTCGAGCATTGGGCATGCCGGTGTATCTCATGCAGGGCACAGTGCTCTGGCCTTCGGATTAGCGTGCGAAGTTTGTAGCCCTGCCCCCTTTTGTGGGGCATGATTGCATCCACGAATTTATTGACCCCGACAGCGCCCCACAAAGAGGCGTGACTACAAAAACTAAATTATGCTCGAAATCATCGACCTCAGTCAAGAAATCTTCGCCGGCATGCCGGTGTTTCCGGGCTTGCCGGAAGTGGAGATGAGCGTACACGCTTCGCATGAAGAGTGGGATGGAATTATTGCTAGCAAGATTGTATCGCCCGCGGTGCATCAACTCAAGTTGGGCGAGCACACCGGCACGCACGTCGATGCGATCAATCATATGGCGCGTGAGTATCGGGGACAGTCGATCGACACGATGCCGCTTTCGATGTTTTATACCGAGGGCATCTGTTTAGACCTATCTCACAAAACTCTGCGCGAGTTGATTGAGCCGGCGGACTTAGAACGCGCGTGTGCTAAAGCAGATGTTGCAATCAAGTCGGGCGATACGGTACTCTTGTATACGGATCACTATCGCCGCGCATTTGGAATGGAAGATTGGCACAATGGCCCGGGCGTGAGCATTGCGGCCGCGCGTTGGTTGGGCGAGCAAAAGATCGCGGCGTTCGGCGTCGAAACTGCGTCGCCGGGTGTGCGACATGTTTCGAATAAAGAGGTGCATCACATTTGCGGGGAGATGGGCTTCACGCATTACGAGAACATGATCAACTTGCACTGGCTCATCGGTCGCGGGCGTTTTCGCTTCATTGGCTTGCCGCTCAAAATTCGCGGCGGCACCGGCTCGCCCGTGCGCGCGGTTGCGGTGTTTGAGGGGTGAGTTCGTAGCGCGACTTTCAAGTCGCGAGCATTTTTATTCGCGACATAAATGTCGCAGTACGTTAGCGCAGCGCAAAATGCCAACCCAACTCTCGCGAAATGTGTTCGAGCATGATGTGTCCTCGCACGCTTCCGCCCTTCTCATTGATACGCGGACTCGCGACGGCAATGCCGGCGCGACCCAATGCCACCGCGACAATCAAACCGGATACGCCGCTTTTCGCGGGCAAACCCGTGCGCACGAGGTGCATGCCGGACTCATCATACAAACCGCTCGTGGTCATAATCGCAGTGCCGATGGCGGCGGTGCGTTCGGAAAGCAGACGCGCGCCGGTGTGCTCGCGGCCCGCGTTCGCGAACAACATGGTCATGCGACTCGCTTGCAGCACGTCGGTTTCAATCGAGCAGAGGTAAAAATACGTATGCAGAATTTCCGCGATGTCGCCGTTGATGACGCCATTGCTCTTCATGAGATATGCGAGCGCGCGATTACGATCTCCGGTTTGCAGCTCGGAATAAAAAACGCGCGGATTGATCCGCACGCGCTCGCCCAACAATTTCTCCGCCCAACTTTCCAACCACGCGAGGCGCTCCGCCTTCTCCCCTTCCAAATGACTGCACAACACAATCGCGCCGGCGTTCACGAGCGGGTTCGAGGGCGCCGGCCCAAAGATATCGAGTTGCGCCGCGGAGGAAAACGACAGGCCCGAAGGTTCGGCATTGATCCACGAAAAAACTTGCCG
>CAYNDW010000441.1:0-5812 GCA_964395375.1 uncultured Cytophagia bacterium | reverse complement strand
TACGCGACCTCGGGAAAAAAGTTCAAAACCTGTCAACCTATGCTAGGACGTGACATTGGCCCCATCACTCCATCACTCCATCAACCATGACTCAAATATAAAAAAGAGCAGACGGCTCTATCCTCGAACCGTCTGCTGCGCCACAGGAGGAAGGAAAAATTAGAAATCCACGCCGAGCGAAAATTGCTTGAGGGGCTTGCTGAAATTCTTCAAATCCGTCGGCCACGCCACATCATACTTCAACACGAAGTAACCCAAGTTGAGCCGCGCGCCCACGCCGAGCGCGCCGCGCAAATCCTGCAAATGAAACCCGCCTTGCGTTGAAAACGGTTGAAACGTTTCCTTCACCAAACCCGGCACGTCGAGTCCCCAAGCCGCGGCGGCATCCGCGAACGCAACGCCGCTGAGAAAATCCGTGGAGGCCGGCAAGAACGGCAGCAGCGGATAACGATATTCGAGATTCGTAACCAAGAAGCGCGTACCGACTAAATCGCCATAGTCCGAGCCGCGAAACGTGTACGGCCCGCCGATTTGAAACACTTGCCCATCGCGCCCAAAACTTCCTGCGCTCAACACGCGCAGCGCGAGCACGGAGCGATGCAGCACGTTGCGATAGCGACGATAATCGAGCACCGCTGTTGTGAATTGAAAATCATTCGTCGCGCGTTGTACTTCCAAGCGGCTGCGGCGGCCGCTGATCGGGCCGAGCGGGCCATAGACCGTGTTGTCATAAACCAGCGCCGCGCCATATTGCCCGAACGTCGCGCCGCCCACGTCTTGCGAGGATTTCTCGATGCGGCCGGTTTGAAAGTTAAGATTCTCAACCACGAAGTCCGCATCGACGAACGTTGCGCCCGCGCTCACTTCCAAACGCGAATAGCGGCTGAAAGGCAGGTATGCGAAGGCATTCATGCCGCGATAGGTTTGCTTCACAAAGCCCGCTGCGCTTTGCGAAACGAACGCGCCATAAGCATTGTTGAGCTGAAAAGTTTCGAAGCCCCAATTGATGCGCCGGCTTTGATTCAAGTAAGCGAGACCCACGTCCGTGTTCGAGAGATTGCGCCGCAGATTGGTGGAGAGCACAATGTTATGATGATTGAGCACGTCGCTAAACAGAAACTGCGCGCCGCCCGTGGTGCCGAAAAAGCCGCCGAAACTCGCGCCAATGCTCGCCGCGGAAAAACTCGGTTTGTTGCTATACTTGCGGGCTTCAATGGAATCTTCCTCCGTCAACGCATAGCCCGTGTAGAAGTTGTTCATCTCCGGCGTGGCCGGAAGCCATGCGGAATCAGACACAACAATGGTTGCGACTTCATTGCTCGCGTGTTCGATATGCGCGGGCGCGGCGTTATATGTGACAAACGGCGTCGCTTCCGGAAGCTCCATGCGATAGAGATGCCAACGTTGCTTCGTGAAACTCGTGAAGACGAGCGTGCGGCCATCGGCAGACCAACTCATCGCGGGCGTGGTTTCCGTGAGGCCAACCACGCCGCTTTGCAATGCGGTGATCGGCGTGACGGCGCGGCGCGCGAGATCGAGGCGATAGATATTCGGAATGCCTTGATGATCGGACACGAACGCAATCTCGCTGCCGTCTTGCGACCATTGCGGATTAAGCGCGTTGCCTTCGAAGTCCATCAACATCTCGATCTCTTTCGTGGCGAACGAATACAGCGCCACATCCAAATCGCCAAACAGCAATTGCTCTTCGTTTGTCCCATAGCCGCGGTCAGTGACGAACGCAATCGACTTTCCATCAGGCGACCATTGCGGCTGCAAATCCGCGAAGCGATCTTCGGTCAAGCGCACGAGCTTGTGGTCGCGTAAATCAACCGTATAGAGATCGGAGCGGCCGCCGCGAATGCCGGTGAAAACTAGTTGCTCGCCTTCGGGTGAAAAACTCGGCGAGGTGATGCCGTTCAATTCCGCGAATACGAGGCGATGCGTGACGCGATCTTCGAACGGCGCCATCACATAAATCGCATCGTCTTTGCCGGATTTCGAAACGAAGGCGAGTCGCTTTCCATCGCGCGACCAATTGATGGTGGTATCAAAAAAGCGCAGCGATTCGAAATCGCGGCTTTGCCCGCCTTTGATCAACAAGCGCTCGTCATACTTGCCGTTGTCTTTCAGCGAGAGCAGATAAATCTCGTCCGTGAGATTTTTATTCGCGACATATGCGATATGTTTGCCGTCCGGGCTGAGGGCGGGCACTAGGTTCATGCGATGAAAATAGCCCGCTTGCTTGCTCAAGCGTTGCGCGAGGCCTTCGACCCGTTGCAGCGATGAATCCGCGGGCATGGCGTCCTCGCGCGCGAACGCATGCCACGCTTTGGTGAGGCCTTTGAAATCGAGGCCAATATGCTCTTTGAACGAACGCTCGATATCGCCCAAGCTCACCGCGGTTTTGAAAATCTCTCCGACTTTTTTCTTGCCGTGTTTCTCGCCGACATAATACCACACGGATTCGCCGAGACGATACACGCGAATGTCATACGTGCCGCCGAGTTCCCGCACGGACACAAGATCGTTGTGCAGCAAACCGTCGCGCACCCACATGCGCGTGATGTTGTCCATCCCAACGGAAAGATATTCCGCCATGCCTTCCACAAACCACAGCGGCGGATCGAAACGATTGAGGCCAACCTGGCTTTGGCGCGCGCTCATAATGTCGAATTGAAACGCATGCACCAACTCATGCACGAGCACATGATTGAACTCGCGATACGAGCCGGTGAGGGGCAACACCACGCGCTTGCGCAAGCTTTCGGTTACGCCGCGTGTGCCGTCGTCGAGCAAATCACTCACGACGTTGGTTTGCTGAAAATCATTAAGCGAAGCATAAAGCACGAGCGGAATGCGACCTTTGATTTTATGATCGAGCGCTTCGCTCAAATACGCATACCCACGTTCGGCCAGGCGTGCCGCATCCATCGCGGTTTCCACGGCTTCTGTGTAATAATGCACGTCAAAATGTTCCGTGCGCAAGATCGCCCAATCAAATTTTTTGTATTGCACTTTGTTTTGCCCGAATTGATAACCCGGCTGCGCTGTGACGCTGTTGCTCATCAAGAACGCGGCGCACAAAGCGCTAGCAAGCGCAATGCGCTTCAGCTTGTTTTTCATGTTGAACCTTTCCTTACTGGTGGCATGTGACGGTTTGAGCTAAGGATTTGTCCATGCCTTACGCAACGCATATGCCAGTACGCGCGCGGAGAAGATTGCACTGCAATTCAACAACAACCGATATGAGCATTGCACTCTTTTATAGGAGCACTAGAACATTCCTCACGTGCCATTCTGTAAGAAACTTCTCTCGTACTTGAACCAACGCTTTATTTTTAGAAGTGTGCCGAGCATGAGGGAAGGTCCTTGCAGGATGACAAATAGAGGGAGGCATTGCAACTCAAACGCGAAGCGGTATTGCAAAAACTCTAATCGCGTAGCGGCATTGTGTGCTTCTAAGCCGTGCGCCACGATTCACACAACAGCCATGTGGCAATTTCATTGACACGCATGACAACCAACTTGCATTCAAGCCGGAATGCACGATTGCATCTCAACGCGCATTTTGTTATCATGCGCCGCGCAAATTCTTCTTCGACCATTTGACCCCAACACCGCTGCTTCGAATCGCTCATGTCTCTCTTCGCTCTCGCGACGATTATACTCTCTGCCTTCATGCATGCCGGCTGGAATCTTCTGGTCAAGCGGGCTTCCAATAAAGAGGCGTTTATGTGGTGGGCGTTGCTGCTCGGAACGCTGCTCTACTCTCCGCTTCTGATGATTAGCTTGCCCATCCCGCGGAAAATCTGGCCGTATGCGCTCGTCAGCGCGCTCATCGAAGTTTTTTACTTTTGGATGCTCACGCGCGCGTATGAACGCTATGACTTCTCGCTCGTCTATCCCATCTCCCGCGGCGCCGCGCCTGCGTTGCTTGCGCTGTGGGCCGTCTTCTTTTTAAACGAAACCATACCAGCCGTGGGCGCGTGCGGCATTGCCCTCATCTTGCTCGGTGTTTTCATCGTGGGCCAAGGCAAGCTGCGCCTCGCGAACGCTCGGCTTCAAGGCGCGCTTCCCGCGCTGGCTATTGCATTGTGCATCTCGATCTATTCCGTGATTGATGCGGCCGCGGTGCGCCTCATGCCCGCGGCGCCTTATAGCGTGCTCATCATCGGATTGATTGGCTTGTTCTTCACGCCGGTGGTGTTGCGCAAACACGGCGCGCTCGCGCTGCGCAATGAATGGCGCTTACATTGGCGCGCCATACTCGCCGTAGGAATTTTGCACACGCTCGCTTATCTTTTAGTGCTGCAAGTTTATGCGACAAGCCGCGTGAGTTACGCCGGCGCGCTGCGCGAGATCAGTGTGGTGTTCGGCGCTTGGGCCGGCTGGCTTTGGCAAAGTGAGTCGTTTGGCAAGCTGCGGACGCTCGGCGCCGGATTGATTTTCCTCGGCATCGTGATCTTGGCGCTTGCGAAACCTTGAAGCCGCGGGTTAGAAGGTAAAGCCGTCAAAAAAGGTTGCGCGTTGGATTGTTGCTCCCCTCAAGCTTTCATTCTGTAAGAAACTTCCCTCGCGCTGGGAAGAGAGCCAAGTACGAGGGAAGTTCCTTCCAGAATGACATTTTAAAAAATCGAAGGTCTATTTTCGAATCTTAATGATTGGAGTCCTCATGCGTTATAAATCATTACAGCCACGCTTGCTTTTCGTTCGCTCTGCTCTTTTTTTTGCAAGCCTTCCTCTTCTCCTCCACGCGCAAACCATGACCGTCGAAGAATACGAGCCGAAATCCACGCTCGTCGTGCCGCAACACACGGTCACGCGCGCGAAGTTTCCGTTTATCGACGTCCACAATCATCAATGGCCGAACATGACCAGCGGCGCGGTGGATACCCTCGTGCAAGAGATGGACAAACTCAACCTGGCGGTGATGGTCAATCTCAGCGGCGGCACGGGCGAGACGTTGCAAAAAGTTATCGCGAACATGAAGCGGCGCTATCCCAAACGCTTTGTGATCTTCGCCAATCTGAGTTATGATGATGTGAATCATCCCGACTATGGCAAACGTGCTGCGGCGCGGCTTGCGCAAGATGTGAAGAACGGCGCGGAGGGTTTGAAGATTTATAAGAACCACGGCCTCACGCTCAAGGATAGTTTAGGCCATCGCATCGCGACGGACGATGCGCGCTTCGATCCGGTCTGGGCCAAGTGCGGCGAGCTAGGCATTCCGGTGTTGATTCACACGGGCGAGCCGCATCAATTTTTCGAACCGATTGATGCGCACAACGAACGCTGGCTCGAACTCAAACAATTTCCCGATCGTGCGCGACCGCCGGATCAATATCCAAGTTGGGAAAAAGTGATGAGCGAGCAGCACAATGTTTTCGCGAAGCATCCTAAAACGATTTTCATCAACGCCCACCTCGGCTGGCTCGGCGGTGATTTGGCGCGGCTCGGTGCATTGCTGGATAAGCTGCCGAACATGTACACGGAACTCGGCGCGGTACTCGCGGAGATCGGCCGGCAGCCGCGCTTTGCGCGCGAGTGGTTCATCAAATATCAAGACCGCGTCATGATGGGCAAAGACATTTGGGCGCCCGCGGAGTATTTTGTTTACTTCCGGGTTTTCGAAACCGCGGATGAATACTTCGATTACTATCGCAAGCGCCACGCGTTTTGGAAAATGTACGGCCTTGATTTGCCGGACGACGTTCTAAAGAAAGTTTATTATCAAAACGCGCTACGCATTTTGCCAGGCGCTGACAAAAGCTTGTTCCCACAGTGAAAACGCGTCGTGCCTTTTTTGTCA
>CAYNDW010000440.1:0-5815 GCA_964395375.1 uncultured Cytophagia bacterium | reverse complement strand
CTATTGTGCCAGAAAGTTCTCCGTATGACCTGTCTACTTTTCTGGGGAGCTTACGGAGCCTTTGTCTCTAGAATTAAATGGAGCTTACCGCAATCAAAGGTAAACTCCGCGCGCGGACCAGGCGTGAGGAAAAATAGAACGCCTCCGTTGGCAGCTCCCACATACATTTAGAAATCAAACCTCCTTAACCCGCCAGCCGCGTTGCTCCAGACGCTTCACCATTTGCTCATCTAATACACCGCCTTTACTCTCAAAATTGTCCCGTTTCATCGCAACACAGAGGAGATGGGTGGGGCGCGTCATAGCTACATAATGAACCTTGAGCCGCTTCTTAACACTCACGCCTTGTCCTTCTCCTCCTCGGCGATCATCACGCCATAGCCAATCCTTGATCGATTCGAGATTATGCTTATGCCAGAATGTCTCAAGTACCAATGTTGCCGTATGGGTCTCGCCCTTAACAGAATGTATTGAGCCAACACGGATAGCGATTTTTGGCTCCGCCGCTGGGTACCGATATAGATTGTCTCGGCTCTTTGGGATAATCTGAGCAAACGACTGGCTGGCTTGCTTCTCATCCCACGCTAGAAAGTCTTCAATACCCTGACTTGCTAAAGGCGCCTTGGCGATAGTGGAGGCAATCTCTCGTACAACTTCACTCCATTCACTATTCCACTTCTCCTTTAAAAGTACTTCTCTCTTTACGACAAACATACCTATCAAGTCCTGATAACGCTCTCGCACCTTATTGCTCTCTGCCAATAAGTCTAGGACATAGCGATGAAGGTGCCTGCGGCGTCGATCAAGTGTCGAACCATCTGCCATTGATGCAAGGCGGAGAATGCCTTCAGCAATCTTTTCGACGAAGGGGTAGGATTCCCCAGTAATCTTAGCCCTTCCCATTCCAACAAAGACGTATCCGAGAAAAGTTCCTGGCTTTGGGTCTGAACGTGCAAGTTCTGGGTCGTAGTTACTCCAATAGTGACCTACATGACGCGGTTTATGATCGTTGCCCTTATCCTTATGGACTTGGCCCACAGCTTTGAAAGTCCCCCATTCCAATTCCTGATCAGAAAAGGTATCGAGGATCAATGCGCCATATGCATCCATCACCTTACAAATACTGTCTTCATTACTGAGAAATATTGTGTGCTGTCCTTCAGACGCTCCAGACGCTAGCACTTTCTCTCTTGGGCCTTCCCCCGTTAGACCATTGGCATAAGACATAACCCCAAAAGGATCGGCCAGGTTTGCGATCGTCTGTCCAAAGCGGTAACTGTTAGGAATATTTTTCTTGATCATGGCGCTCGGAAATATGTCAGTTTCTGATTCCTGGACATCTATATAGTCAAAGATGGCTTGGTTGCTGTCACCAAAGCGGTGACGGATCACTGGCCCATCACCTTCCATGAAGATCTTATATAAAATTGCGGATTGCTCTTCGCTATTATCTTGGGTCTCGTCAATGAAGAGGATAGGGAAGCGGTCGCGGATCACTCCAATAATCCAGGGAAGTTTCGCCATCATGTCTAGTGCCCAAACAAACATGTCATCGTAGCAGTGAAAACCATCCGTAGCTGTATGTTCACAGGCTCTTTGATACTCCCTATATGTATCGGTATCATCCGCCAGTGGAATAGTTCCGTCTTTCTTGGCCCACCTAAAGTTAGTGTCAAGAATTCGAATATCAGACTTGTCTACATGCCTATGCTCAAGAGCACTCCGCCATTTCTTCGCCAGCGTCTTCCAGCGAATACTCTCGCAAATCTCTGAGTCGATCAGCTTAACGGGGTAGCCTAGAGAGCGAATCCACGGAATAGCGAGAAACTCGGCCACAAAGCTGTGAATGGTTCCAACAAAGTGTGGATAGCCTAATAGGGTTCTCCCAACCGTGCTGTTTCCTAGTTTGTTCTCTATTTCGTTTCGAGCAACATTTGTGTGCGATAGCACACAGACGCCTCGCGTGCGGTACTCCCACTTCTCGGCCAGAATTGCCAACTTAGCGACCAATAGAGTAGTCTTGCCGCTACCTGGACAGGCCGCGACGTCGAGTTGGTCCATTGATTTAAGAACCTCTTGACGCGGGTCTTTCTTATCAGCTCCATAGAATGCGCCTTCGGGTAGTCCTAGCAGGTGGGTCACGCGAATTATGTCCTCGTCCGTGACAGCAGGACACTTGAATGGAAGGTCTTTACCCATCGGCACTTTTCTGATGCTCTGGTTCGGCCTCACTTGCTCTCGTCACGTAATCGATAGCATTCGTCAAGTACGTAGGAAGTCGCTGACGTAGTTCAGCGGCAGCGTATTCATCTTTTCCGTATTTCGATTGCAGTAGATCCGCCAAGTATTGTGAAACAATAGCCTTGGATACTCCGCTCCTCACGAGCTTCGCATAGATAGTCGAAGCAAGTACTTCCTCGATTGTGCAATCGTCTTTTGTCACTGCCGAATTCTTGGCTTCAATAAATTCACCTGCCGCAATAATTTTTACTCCTTCAACAGTTTTCTTCTTGGCATTGATAGACTCATCTACCTCAGCCAAACATACAGCCGCAAACACTTCCTCGGCTAGTCCACCACTAAATACGCCATTACTGGCCTTCGGACCCAGTGCAAGATCGTACTCCAAAGTCCATTCATCAGAGACGAAGGATTTGACGTATTGACCAGACGCTTTGGCATCTTTCTCAGTACGGTACTTAGCCAGCTCATCAGCTGTGCCGAAATCCTTTTTGGCTTTCCATCTACGAGTACTTTTCTCAGGCCATTCTCCTTCTTTGATCTTCCCCATGATCAGAGGCGCACAATTTGGCATGACATCCATATCGGTAACACAGGCGACTGGAACATTGATCTGACCATCCTTCTCCGTGTCTTTTCGCTGAAATATTCGGGCATAGCGACGTAGCCCTACTCCACCAACATTGATGACTGAAACCCCATGTTCGGCAAAATCACGCTTGAGAAGATTGGCCAATGTGGGCAATAAGATGTTCTCCGCATCTCCCTCAACGATCACAACCCCGCGCGCGAAAAACAAGTTCGCCTTGGTAACATCGAGAAACCGCTTTAGAAATTGATAGTCAGAGGGTTCTAATAGCGTTTGACTTTCGGCCAAAGAGAAGGCACGTGGCTTGCGGATCATTACCAGATTTTTCAGCTTAATTGCTGATGCCAGGTTAGGACTATGGGTGGTAACAATGATCTGAATGCCTTTGGCCTCAGCATGCTCCTGCATGAACCTCATAACCTTTAACTGCCGCTGTGCATGGAGATGAGCTTCAGGTTCTTCAATCAATAACATCTTGCTGCCCTCGCTCTCTTGGGCAAGAAGAAGGAGCTCACAGGCAATGAAAAGTAGATTATCGGACCCCAAACCTAACTTGCCCTTTCCATCGAGTCGAAGATCAAGCTTTTCCAGCAATTCCCGCAGGCGAGCATCAGGGGAGGCATTTGCTCCGCTAACTTTGATATCACTTATGAGACCCTCTCCACGAAGGGTAAGCCCAGCGAGATTCTTATCGATGTCTTTACGCGCACCAATAACTCCTTGCTGCTTTTCAAGCATTGCGTTAATTAGATTGCCTATGCCGAGCACGCTGAGTTCTTGTTCTTTCAGTGGGGCATCCGGTGAATATGCATCGCTGCCCTTGCTAATCTGTTCTGAATAGCGAAGAACCTGGGCTAAGCGAGATCCGCGGCCCGCTGAAAGAGCTTGCTCTGCATCGCGCAGAGGCCGCAGGTAGGTTGCACGCAATAAGTCACGCACCTCTGGAGCAAGACTAGGACCACTACCGTCTAGGCCGGAAAAAACTTCTACACGTCGATACTGCTTCCCGCCCATCATTTTCCCTGTATCTTTAGCCCTCCAATTGACGTAAAAGACAGGCTCTTCGTCTTTCTTTGTGCCATAAGTTAGGTACAGAACAAGTCCTCGCTTGTCCAATGCGGTCAATCCCTCGAACTTGCAGACAATCTTAATCTCCCTGGAAGTAACTCCCTCATAGAAGTCGGTATCTTCCAGTCGATACCACTCTTGATCCCTCGTCCCCAATGCAAACCGGATCGCTTCGATAACAGCTGTTTTCCCAGAGTCATTTTCACCAACTAAAGCAGTTAATCCTGGCTGCAAGAGCATCTCAAAATGATCTGGTGCTCCACCAAAGCATCTAAAATTTTCAATAGTAAGCCTGGAAAGATACATACCGTGATCACGCCCGATGCAACGAACAGGAAATTTGGCGACAGGCTACGACTCGCTGGAGAGTATGTCAACTGACTAGGTAGGCAAAATAGAACCACCTGCAGGTCTTTGCGGTAGGCACCTCTTACTCGCGTCAGCTTATTTCCTATCTCTGGCGAGGCGGCAGGTGTGGTCTCCATTGCGCGCATCGAGGGAGCACATTCTGATCGTGCGCGTTCCGCGAGCAGGAGGACGACCAGGCCACCCTTCTCTTCCCTCCGAGCCTGCTCGTTTTCATTTTCTTTTAAGGGGTGGCCTGGATTGGTCCCCAACTGCGCACGTCGAACGACCACAGTTTCATCGTGGGGGTTCCGTGAGCACTGGGGACTAACCAGGCTACCCCCTCCACCCTTGGCGCCTGCAGCCGGCTGATACAGTCCGACCAGAGTACGGTTGGATCTTTGTCAAAAATGCTGATCGAATCTGGCGGCAAGATCCCCCACGCCCCCACGAGCATCTCAGCTTCAAGCTGTCTCGGAGCCCATGCGGCAAATCCGGCAAACGCCCGGAAGGTTTCGTTCGGCTTGGCCTGTGTGATGATACGTTCCAAGGCATCAGGCTTTCGTCCCAGATACACCCCATCAAAGACTAATCGTGCGTCTGCCGGAGGCTCCTTGAGTCGGAACAGCAAGAGAAGCCGGGATGCTTCTACCGGCCCACCCGCAAACAGCCGGTAGCTGGTCCCCTTAAGCACGGGGATGTCAGGCAACGCATGGGACAAGTGGACCTTCGTCGGGCGATTCAGGATCAGCCCGACGGTTCCCCCGGGCCCATGCTCCACGACGAGCACAACAGCTTGGCGGAAGTTCGGATCTTCCAGCGACGGGCTGGCCACTAAGAGCACACCTTTCCCGACCGACGCCGGCGCTGACTCCATGCCCGCCAGAGCAGGCGTCGCATGCAGGACGGTCAAGAGTCCCCCGATCAGGAACCTCGCAATGGCTCTCCGTTTGCCCGTGGAGCCCGGCCTGTTTGAGTCGTCAGACGGAGACAGCATGAGGAGGCTTCCATCAAGAAATGGCGGCAGGCAACAATCACGCTGCTGGGCGAACCTTGACGGTCAGACGTACCGTAGCGCCAAGCCGAGCCAGCATGTCGATGAGCGCGTCCGTACTGAAGAGATCGATCCGCCCGCGGAGAAGATCACTGACGCGAGGTTGGGTCACACCAAGTATCTTGGCCGCGGTTCTCTGCTTGAGACCGCGCAACTCGATGAGCTTCTGCACCTGAATCATGAGATCCGCTCGGACCAGCAAATGCTCGGCCTCCTCGCGGCGAAACCCGATGTCACGGAATACATTCCCGGTGGAAGGCGTAATCTTCAATTTCATAGTGCTCCTCCGCTCTCGCACATTCTCTACTCAGCGTTGCGCAATCAATGCCTGATACCGTTGTCTGGCAAGTTCCACATCGTGCTGCGATGTTTTCCTGGTTCGTTTTTCGAAGGCATGGAGCACATAAATCGCTTCCTCAAACTTGGCACGGACCAGACACGAAATTACACCGCAGTATGAATTATGATCACCCGGACCCCAGGCCCAATGCTCGGCATACGTTTCCAGTACGACGGCA
>CAYNDW010000439.1:0-5828 GCA_964395375.1 uncultured Cytophagia bacterium | reverse complement strand
CGGCCCGCGACTGTCGGAAATCTAAACACGCGAAGCGCAATGAATTCATCGTATTGCCGCGCGGGGCAATGACGTTGTCGGAAATTTAAACATTTTGCTGAATGCGTGCACGGGATCGCAATTGAAAAAACAACGCGCTCTGCGTCGCAACGCGGATGAATCGCGTTGGCATATGCTCTGCAATACAAGAGGCGCAGGCTTGTTCTGCGCCTCGCGCTTCTTCCGGCAAACAAAATAATTTTGGAGATCTCTATGAAAAGAAAACTCTTTGCCCTCGCCGCCGCGGCGTTGTTGTTCGTGGCCGGCGAAGCTTCTGCCGCGCTTAATATCGCTGTGAGCGCGAATCCGTATATGAACGATCCCGGGTATCATTTTCATACCCACACCAGCGGGATCATCACCTATCAGATTCAACATATTCCCGGCAGCACCGATCCGATGAAAGCATTTTGGATGCGCTTCAATAAAAGCGCCTTTGATTTTTCCGGCGCGAATCTCGGCGGATTCAGTATCGTGAGCGCATTGATCGACGGGTCCACAAACGTGTCTTCGCACTTGAAATGGACCAATGCCGGTGTTTACAAGAACATGATTTTGAAGACGACTTTCCCCGGCCTCGCGCCCGGCTCCTCGTTGGTCATTCAAGTTGCGTATGAGTTATTGGCTCCTGCGTCCACCGCCAACTGGGGTACGCTCGGGCCCACCACGTTCACACCGTGGCAACAACGTTTTGGTTATGGCGCGACCACGGTGTCTACCACCAGCGGCAACACGGCGTTGACGCCCGAACCCGGCACCATGATCCTGCTTGGCAGCGGTTTGTTGAGCATGGGTTTGGCGCGCCGCATGCGTGAACGCCGCCAGAAAAAAATGACGGCATAAACTCTCGTTTGCTTGAGCCGCGCGAAGTTTTAAAGCCGGTCTGGCCCTTGAGCCAGACCGGCTTTTTTATTTTCCAAAGCCTCTTCCTTATCTTTGCGCTCTAAGGCTGCGAAGAATTGCAGCAGCCATGCGCGATGCGTAGCGCACATGATGGCAATGCCGTCTTTTTCAAGCGTGGGAATTAAGAAACGGAGGGACGAGGCTCATTGCATTTCTTTTTCGATCAACGTTGCAATGGCATCAATAAATTTGATGGCAGTATCGTAGAGATCTAAAATCTCTTCCGGCGAGAACTTGGCGAAGTCAGCGTAGTCGCCCTCGTGGCGCGTCTCAAAAAGATCCCCGTAAAACTCCCCTAACGCTGCGCCTACAATGCCGGTCTTGACAAAGTGGCGATTGAACAAAGACATCACACCGGAATGTTTGGAAGAAGCCAGCTCTCGCGTTGCCAATAAAGCCGTGACCGCATAGAAGCACGCATAGTAAAGCCGATTAATCGCGCCGAAATAAAAGTGGCTGTCTTCCAAAACTTTCGCGGAAGCTAGCGTCTCCCGCGCGCGTTGCAACCGATGCGCAACGACTTCCTTCTCTTTCTCGGTCATAATCGTACGCCCTCGTTTTCAATCGCTTGATACAAAGGGGTATAGTTTAGCGGCGCGGAATGCCACGCGGACTTTTGGCGCACAATGCTGGTAATGACGCGATCGGCTTGCAGCCCGATATGGTAAAGTTGCGCACGGATAGCGCGGCGAAGCACGGGCGTCACCGGCTGCGGCACCAGCACGAGCAAGTCGACATCCGAATCCGCAGTTTCTTCACCGCGGGCGACTGAGCCATATAAAATGACTTCAGCGTCGGCGACGGTTTGACGAACAGCCGAGGCGCATGAAGTCATTAGGCCGGCCTTCGCTTCATGCTGCTTTTGCCAAGCTTCATAGTTTTTCATGGCAGATCACATTGGTTGACGGGATCGTTTTATCCAACAATAAAAGATTCGCTTTTCATAAGCAAGCGCCAAAACTATCGGCCATTTTTAACGTTTGCCCCCGCTGGCAAAGCTCGCCCGCGCCTCTTTCAACCCCGCCAAGATTGCCGCTCTCCCCTCTTTGTGCTCAATCGCCGCGAAGAATTGCAGCAGTCATGCGCGATACGACACGCGGTTTTCACGTGCGGTGATTTGATTGCACGGACAATTTCGTTAGGGATGGAATGTTTATAGTCGTTCGAGTCTATGGTGTCGGCAAACTCCAGCGGAGTGGCATGTTGAAAGCTATTGCAGGATGAAATGAACGCACGAATCGTCATTGCAGCGCATGTCACTCCTAGCGGAGTTTATTCTTCCAAGTGCTCGCGAGCTATAAACATGACACTCCTGCCGGAGTTTTTCCATCGTTCTCCGCCAAAACATTTTGCGCTCAGCCGAAATATAGCTTGTCTTGATCTCACTTGAACTTAAACTTCTGAAGCACCTCTTTTAACCCCGCCAAGATTGCCGCTCTCCCCTCTTTGCGCTCGAGGGCTGCGAAGAATTGCATCAGCCATGCGCGATGCGACACGCGGTTTTCACGTGCGGTGATTTGATTGCACGGATAATCCCGTTAGAGATGGAATGTTTATAGTCGTTCGAGTGTATGGTATCGTCAAACTCCAGCGGAGTGGCATGTCTGAAGCTATTGCAGGATGCCATGAATGCACGAATCGTCATTGCAGCGCATGTCACTCCTAGCGGAGTTTATTCTTCCAAGTGCTCGCGAGCTATAAACATGACACTCCTGCCGGAGTTTTTCCATCGTTCTCCGCCAAAACATTTTGCGCCTAGCCGAAAAAGTAACGCTGCTTGATCTCACTTGAACTGAAACTTCTCCCGCGCTTCTTTCAACCCCGCCAAGATTGCCGCTCTCCCCTCTTTGCGCTCAAGGGCTGCGAAGAAGTGCAGCAGCCAAACGCGGAGCGGCGCGAGTTGTTCATTCGTGCCGATGAAATGCTTCGTGCCTGCGAAGGACCAACCGACTTTGAACGTGTCGGGTTGAGCGGCGATGCTGGCTTGGCAAAGAGTCCAGTTCCGCGCGTGCTTAGTAAATTGCTCTTTCTTTCGTAAGGAATCTTTTATATGTTCTCGGCATCAAACCAATTTAGGAGTTTGCAATGGAAATGGTAGACGTTAAACTGCAATTGCCCAAAGACCTCGTCAAAGCGGTCGAGGCGCCGAATACCCAATTGGAACAAGTGCTCTGGCAAAAGATCGTTCTGGAGCTTTATCGCGAAGCAACGATCTCATTTGGAAAGGCGGCAGAGCTTCTCGGCATTACCAAATGGGAGTTCACGGATTTGCTCAAAGAAAAAGAAGTTCCGCTTTCCTATGATGAAGATGATTTAGATGAAGACTTGCAAGCTCTGCGGGACTTGAAACTATGGTAGTCCTCTCCAACTCGACGCCTTTGATTTACCTGGCCAAAATGGGCGAGCTACAACTTCTCAAAAACTTATTCACAGAAATCATCGTGGCGGATAAAGTATTCGAGGAAGTTGTGGTGCAAGGCGCGGGGAAACCTGGCTCCGGCGAAGTGCGAAACGCGGATTGGATCAAGCGCCGATCCGTCACTGATTGGGCCGCCGTTCAGAGGTTGCGCGACGATGAATTGCTGGATGCCGGTGAATCGGAGACGTTAGTTTTAGTCGGGGAGATAAAAGCCGATCTTACTCTTCTTGATGATCGTAAAGCCAGAAGGGTTGCCGCCAACATGAAGGTCAAGCGAATCGGCACGATAGCCTTGATCTTGATGGCCTATAAAAAGGGATTGATCGCAGACCTGCCAACGATGTTGAAAAAAGCACGACACAAGGCGTTTCGAATCAACGAGCGGGTTTTTAATAAACTGAAGAAGAAAAGTTGATTCGTTCGCCTCGGAAGCCAGCACTTATTCTTTACCTCCAACCGGTTTAAACTTCTCCCTCACCTCTTTCAACCCCGCCAAGATTGCCGCTCTCCCCTCTTTGCGCTCAATGGTCGCGAAGAATTGCAGCAGCCATACGCGGTGCGGCACCAACTTTTCATTCGTGCTGATGAAATGCCTTGTGCCCTCGAATGATCGAATTTGATGGGCGAAATTTATGAGAGGATTACAGTCCAAACTTCTATTGCATCATTTCAAGCATTATACTATTTTTGCCCACGTATCGAAATTTTTGTTTTGTCAAGCTTGTGGGTGGAGTACAGAGCATGAACTTTGAGATCATCGGAAAAATCGAAGAGGTCGAACCGATAGCAGTTGGCAGCGCCATTCGTGATATTGCCCGCGTATGAGAACAGTATGGCGCCGGACGATGGCGAAAACTTAAAGGCACTGCGCTTGTGCGCCTGGCGAATGGCAGAGTTTGTAAAGCCGAAGTGCATTGGTATGAAGCCCACGGCATCGGCAAGAAGAAATTCAAATTAAACGCTACGTCGAATGAAAGCCATGAAAAAAAATAACCATCACGAAGTCAAGTTTGCCCTCTGCATTACGACAGAGGAGCCGGATTTGGAATTGCGCAAAGCCTATCAAATTTTGCCGGACGAAGCCGCCGCGCAAGACAACTACGTGAGAGTCATTGACGAGTCCGGCGAAGATTATTTGTATCCTGCGAACTATTTTGTTTTCATCGAAATGCCCAAAGACGCTGAACGCGCTTTGATGATGGCGGCATAAAGCGTGGCGAAATATCGCAGCCGCTCTCTTTATTTTACTCAATGAAAACCGAAGTGATCCCAATATGCAAGCTTACGAATTCAAACTTGAGCCTTCTAACAGTGGCGGGTTGATGATTCCTTTCGAGGTGCAACAACTCCTTTCGCAGCTTAAAAAAGCTCGCGCCATCCTGTTGGTGGAAGACGAAGAGAAGAGCGCGGAGTGGAACCGCTCCGCCGGAGTGTTTTTTAAGGCGAGAAATTCTCAAATAGAAACGGCTACTGATGACTTGCCGGCCGTTGAAATCGCCAAGCTAGCGGAGAGCGGCGGCGCGTTCGACTTTCTCGCCGAGCCGGAGGAAGACATTTACAGCGATGAAGATTTAAAGGTGCGCTATCGATGAAACGCGGAACCTTTGTGCTGACACCTTTCCCGTTCAGTGATTTGACAACCACCAAACGCCGTCCCGCGGTGATTGTCTCATCGACTGATGAAAGCGAGGTCATTGTCGCGTTCATCACCTCGCAGCCGAAAAAAGCAACTCGTCCCACCGATTTGATCATCGAAGCTTCTCACCCGGATTTTACTGCGACCGGCCTCAAGAAAGATTCCGCCATTCGTCTTCACAAGCTTTGCACGATTGAAAAAAGCATCATCTATGGCGAAATTGGAGAAGCGTTGGAAAC
This sequence comes from uncultured Cytophagia bacterium, assembly GCA_964395375.1. GTDB lineage: Bacteria > Zhuqueibacterota > Zhuqueibacteria > Zhuqueibacterales > Zhuqueibacteraceae > JABWAN01. The sequence continues at coordinate 592 of CAYNDW010000439.1, read as the reverse complement.
GTTGCTCCGTGAAATAAACCTGCGTTTGCGTATCGCCCTTCAGCTTGATGAACCCGCGAGCAGCGGCAAAGACGCAGGCATACTGCCATAGATTTACTTGCCCACCATCGTTTGAAAACTCTCCCTCACCTCTTTCAACCTCGCCAAGATTGCCGCTCTCCCCTCTTTGCGCTCGAGGGCCGCGAAGAATTGCAGCAGCGATGCGCGATACGACGAGCGGTTTTCACGTGCGGCGATTTGATTGCACGGATAATCCCGTTAGGGATGGAATGTTTATAGCCGTTCGAGCGTATTGTATCGTCAAACTCCAGCGGAGTGGCATGTCTAAAGCTATTGCAGGATACAATGAATGCACGAACCGTCATTGCAGCGGATGTCACTCCTAGCGGAGTTTAGTCTTCCCAGTGAGCTCAAGCTATAAACATAACACTCCTACCGGAGTTTTTTTCATCGTTCGCAGCCAACCCCCTTGCGCCCAGCCGCAACGGAAACGTTGCTTGATCTCACTTGAACTGAAACTTCTCCCGCGCCTCTTTTAACCCCGCCAAGATTGCCTCTCTCCCCTCTTTGCGCTCAATGGCCGCGAAGAATT